>DATIHP010000102.1:0-15141 GCA_035480495.1 Saccharimonadales bacterium (SeqCode) | reverse complement strand
ATTGATGCTGGCGCCCGCCGGGTGGTCATCAGCGCCCCGGCCAAAGGCGAAGGCGCCACGACAATAGTGCTGGGGGTCAATGAAGACCAGCTGGAAAAGGCAGAAGATGTTGTCAGTAATGCGTCCTGTACCACCAACTGCATCACTCCGGTCGCCGCAGTGATAGAGAGCCAGTTCGGTATAGAGAAAGCCATGATGACGACGGTGCATAGCTACACGGCCAGCCAAAAACTCCAAGACGCTCCGGCCAAAGATCTGCGCGAAGCCCGCAGTGCCGCGGAGAATATCGTACCGACGACTACCGGTGCTTCAGTCGCTGCAGCCAAAGCCCTGCCTGCACTGGAAGGCATCTTTGGCGGCCTAAGCGTGCGGGTACCGACTCCCGTGGTTTCACTCAGTGATTTTGTGATAATTACCAAGAAAGCAGTGACAGTCGAAGAAGTCAATGAAGCATTCAAAAAGGCAGCCAAGGAACCGTTTTACCAGGGCATATTAGCGGTCACCGAAGAACCGCTGGTGAGCAGTGACTTCATTGGCAATAGCCATTCGGCAATCGTTGACCTGGCTTTGACAGCAGTAGTTGACGGCAATATGTTGAAGGTAGTCGCCTGGTATGACAATGAGTGGGGTTACAGCAACCGTCTGGTAGAAGTAGTCGCCGACCTGGGTCGTATACTGCATACTAAAGAAGACCACACCGACCACCACGCCTGACCTCTACACCGGCTAGCCTGCCTTCTGGCAAAGCCAGAAGCACTGCTAGCCTCTTGGCACCAAGCACAATTTTCCGCTGCGTAGCTCCTGAGTAGTACTGTATGTACAACTCAGTCCGCTACTCACGGAGAAATTGCACTTGATACTCAAGTGTAAAGGTCAGGAGACAATCCGAGTTGAAAGTAAGAAGCTATTCCAATACAGTTATGGATATGAAAATCGCCCTTGCGACGGACCATGCGGGTTTTGAACAACTGAAACAACTGAAGGCTTATTTGGAGTCACTCGGACACACTTGTGAGGATTTTGGGCCGACAGAGCTGGACCCGGCAGATGATTATCCGGACTTTATCTTTCCGGCTGCCCGAGCTGTCGCCGGCGCCCAATGCGAATTTGGTGTCATATTGGGACGAAGCGGCCAAGGCGAAGCCATGGCGGCGAACCGCGTCAAAGGGGTACGTTGTGCGGTGTTTTATGGTCCGGCGACTGCCAAAGATGCCGTGGATGCCAGTGGCATAACCAGCGATAACCCCTATGAGATAATCCGCTATAGCCGGCTGCACAATGACGCCAACATGCTTAGCCTGGCCGCCGTGTATGTGGATTTTGAAGAGATGAAGAAGGTCCTGAAACTTTGGCTTGATACTTCATTTGACGGCGGCCGCCACGCCCGCCGCGTTCAAAAACTTGACGAGGCTTAACCGATGCCGGTCATATGTCCGACCGTCACCGCTTTTGACCCGCACGAATACCGGGAACAGATGGAGCGCATAGCGCCGTTCGCGAAGCGTGTACATATAGACTTGATGGACGGTCAGTTCGCGCCGACGAAATCACCGGAGTTGGAGCGGATATGGTGGCCCCATTACACCAGTGCCGACATCCATCTGATGTACCAAAGCCCTATGGATTACCTGCAGCAGTTGATAACACTCAATCCCCGCCTCGTCATCATCCATATAGAGGCCAAAACGGATCATATGCTTTTCGCGGCGGAACTGCACAAAGCAGGGATTGCCGCCGGTCTGGCTATCCTGGCGGACACGCCGCTAGAGGCGGCGGACCAGGTCATGCACAGCTTTGACCAGGTCCTGATTTTCAGCGGTAAGCTGGGATACCACGGCGGCGAGGCTGACTTGTCCTTGCTGGAACGGGTCGGGCAAGTCAAACAACATCATCCGGAAGCGGAAATAGCCTGGGACGGCGGTATCAATGACCACAACGCCAAGCAACTCATTGATGCCGGTGTCGATGTATTGAATGCAGGCGGTTTCATCCAGAACGCTCCTGACGCCCAAGCTGCTTATGCTACACTGGAAGCAGTAGTCGGGAACAGGGATGGCAAAGAAGCTGACGATTGAACAGTTAGAGCGTAAAGCTACCGAAATCCGGGAAGATATCATCCGGATGCTGGAGCATGCCGGCAGCGGGCACAGCGCCGGGCCGCTCGGCCTGGCCGATATCTTCACCGCGCTATATTTTGACATCGCCAAATACGACCCCAAAAAGCCCGATTGGAATGAGCGGGATATCATCTTGCTCAGCAACGGGCATTGCATCCCCGTGCAGTATGCCGCTATGGCCCACGCCGGGTTCTTTGAGCGCAAGGAACTGTTGACACTGCGCGAATTCGGTTCGCGTCTGCAGGGCCACCCAGAGCGCAAGAAATTACCAGGTTTAGAGAATACAAGCGGTCCTTTGGGTTGCGGATTGAGCCAAGCATGCGGTATGGCTCTGGCCATGCGGATGAACAAAGATATGCACCGCTGGATATACGTAGTAATGGGAGACGGCGAGCAAGATGAAGGCAATGTCTGGGAAGCCGCAATGTTGGGGGCCAAATACAAACTAAACAACATCATCGCTATCACTGACCGCAACAATATCCAGATAGACGGTCCGACCGAGACGGTCATGCCTTTGGAAGATTTTCATGCCAAGTGGGAAGCTTTTGGGTGGCACGTCATAGAGATAGACGGCAATAACATAGATGCCGTAATCGACGCCTGTGCCATGGCCCGGGCCGTAGTTGAGAAACCAGTCATGATCATTGCGCATACGGTACCAGGTAAAGGTGTAGATTTTATGGAGTATGATTTCCATTGGCATGGTACCCCGCCGGATCATGAGCAAGCCATCAAGGCACTCAACGAATTGCGCACCTTACAAGGCAAGATTGAATCGGAGCATCAATGAGCAACCTATATCTCATAGACGACGTGACTGCTAAGGATATTCGTACTGAACCGATGAAAAAAGGATATAGCCGAGGTTTGATAGAAGCGGGCAACCAGAACGAGAACGTCGTTGCAGCCTCCTCAGACGTGGCTGGATCAACTGGAACCGATGCATTTGCCAAGGAATTCCCAGACAGGTTTATTGAAGTCGGTGTTGCCGAGCAGAACCTTGTAACCGTCGGTTCTGGCCTTGCGGCGATGGGCAAAATGCCTTTTGTCGCGGCTTATGCGGCTTTCAGTCCGGGGCGTAATTGGGAGCAAATCCGTACCACCATAGCTCTTAATGACCGGCCGGTAAAAATTGTGAGTACCCATGTCGGATTGTCAGACGCACCCGATGGTGCAACACATCAGATGCTTGAGGATATCGCTTTGATGCGTGCACTACCGAATATGACGGTTATCGCACCTTGCGATAGTATGGAAGCGGCCAAGGCGACGCTCGCAATAGCACAGTATAACAAACCGGCATATATGCGTATTGCCAGGGACGATACGGCCATTATCACTACCGACCGAACGCCGTTCGAGATTGGCAAAGCCTATGTTTATGCGCCAGGTAGCGATATAACAATTATTGCCACCGGTCGGATGACATATTATGCCTTGGTTGCCGCTGAAAGACTATTCAAGGACGGTATTGACGCCGAGGTCATCCATTGCCCGACCATAAAGCCCCTAGATACGGCAACAATCCTCAAAAGTGTGCGTAAAACCAAAGCAGTTATAACTGCCGAAGAAGGCCAAGTAAATGGCGGGTTTGGCGGTGCTATTGCAGAACTACTTGGCGAAGAATACCCCGTACCGCTGAAACGGATTGGCATGCAGGACTGTTTTGGTGAATCTGGCACCCCAAAGGAGTTGTTTGAGCATTTTGGTCTGACCGCAAAACACATAATGCTGGCAGCACATGAAGTAATTGCCCGCAAGGCCTGAACTTCCCCGAAGCGAACTATCAGATTTACAGATATAGTATTAACGTTTATGCTTATAACTACTAGGTACGATCAAACAAGGAAGCGATAATCGACCATGCCGCTGACATTACGCCAGATGAGAAAAAATTGCGAAGCCGCTAGAGCGACCATGGCGCGGGCCCGTGCGGAGCATTTTGCGTTAGGCGCCTTCAATCTGGATAACCAGGAGACCCTGAAAGCCGTCGTACAGGCCGCTGCCCGTAAGAAAGCGCCGCTGATGGTAGAGGTAAGCCAGGCGGAAGTAGACGCCATGGGACTTGATAATGTACGCGATATGGTCGATAACTACAAAGCGGAGTCCGGTATTGAGATGTATATCAACCTTGACCATAGTCCGACCATCGCTGCGGCAGTCGCTGGCATTGAGGCCGGCTTCGAGTTCATCCATATCGACATCAGCCAGGCGCGCAAGGATGCGACATTGCAGGAAATCATCACTGAGACCAAGCAGATAGTCAACTATGCACGTCTGACGGGCGCCATGGTTGAGAGCGAACCGCATTACTTCGGCGGCGGCTCCAATGTGTTTACCAAGGCATTTGATTATGAGGAGATAAAAAAGACTTTCAGCACACCGGATGGGGCCAAAGAGTTCGTCGACGCGACCGGGATAGACACCTACGCGGCGGCCGTCGGTAATCTGCACGGCAAATATCCCGTACCCAAGAAGCTTGACTTGGCGCTGCTTCAGAAGATAAGGGATGCGATTGATTGCAACATCAGCCTGCATGGCGGCAGCGATACGCCTGGCCACTATTTTGTTGACGCCGTCAAGATAGGTGTGAGCAAGATAAACATCAACAGCGATATGCGCGCCGCCTACCGCAAGACGCTCGAAAAGGTGCTGGCTGATAACCCGACAGAGTACGCCGTGGTCAAACTCATGGACACGGTCATCGAGGCCGTAGAGGCGGTCGTGGAGGAAAAGATAGACATGTTTAATTCAGCTGATAAAGCTATGATAGACTAAGCGTAAGCATGAAAAAGCGGTGGGAAAATGAGTCTTGACGTACTAAGTATCGGCGACGTGGTAACGGATGCGTTCATCAAGTTATTCGATGACCGGGAACATACCTATACTAACGAGCACGGCAAATGGTTGGCCATGCCTTTTGGGCAGAAAGTACCTTTTGAATATGCCAAGGTCATTGAGGGTGTTGGCAATGCGGCCAATGCCGCTGTCAGTTTTGCTCGCCTGGGGCTGGATAGCGGCCTGATAAGTAACGTGGGCGGCGACCAGTATGGCCGCGACATCATAAATGCACTTCATCACAACAAGGTAGACAGCCGTTTTGTACATATCAATCCGGGTAAGCTCAGTAACTACCATTATGTGCTTTGGTATCGGGAAGAGAGGACCATCCTCATCAAGCACGAGGAATACGATTACCGCTGGCCTCGTTTTCGTCAGACAGATATCCCTAAGTGGATATACTTTAGCTCCATCAGCAAGAACGCACTTGATGAATACCATGATTTCGTGACGGAGTGGTTGCAGGATAATCCAGAGGTCAAATTCGCTTTCCAGCCAGGTACCTTTCAGATAGAAGCCGGTGCAGAAAGACTTAAGGGGCTCTATGCCCGCACGGACGTACTGATATTGAACCGCGAGGAAGCAGCCCAAGTAACAGGCGCGGACATAGAGGACGTGTCAAGTTTGATGGCCAGCATGCATGCGCTGGGAGCCAAGATAGTCGTCGTGACGGACGGCCCAGCCGGTGCCTATGCTTCAGACGGTATGGAACGTTTCAAAATGCCGCCCTATCCCGATCCGGCGCCGCCGTTTGAACGTACTGGGGCGGGCGATGCTTTTTCCAGCACGTTCGTGGCCGCACTTATCCAGGGCAATACTATTGAAGGGGCATTGCAATGGGCGCCGATAAATTCTATGAATGTAGTCCAGCATACCGGTGCACAGGAGGGACTATTGAGCGGCAGCGAGCTTGAGGAACTGCTCAAGAAAGCCCCTAGTTGGTACAAACCCGAACCGTTTTAGCGTTAGCAATTTTCTAAAACGCGTAAAGCTTGTAAGATAACTCCTATAAAGGAGTTCCCTTTGAGCTTAAAACCCCCGATGCTTGAACAATCAGGCAGCTATTGGAACCAATATACCCCGACTGAGCCGCCGGTCTACCGTGCGACCGACATAGATTATGTCAAATGGGCTGCCGAAGGCGTGGAGCTGATATTGTGGGACGTAGAAGGAACGCTTGGCGAGCGCGGTTCGGAAGAACTGGCATTTGCATCGGCGGTAGAGGATGCC
The DNA here is from genome assembly GCA_035480495.1 of Saccharimonadales bacterium (SeqCode). Classification (GTDB taxonomy): domain Bacteria; phylum Patescibacteriota; class Saccharimonadia; order Saccharimonadales; family DATIHP01; genus DATIHP01. The sequence goes on along the minus strand of DATIHP010000102.1, from coordinate 8,950 downwards.
AGGGAAGCAAACATACCCTACCATGCCCTGCACACCAATGTGCCTATCAGATCAAAAGAGGACCGGCGTTTGTTGCATGCGTGGGGAGAACGGACGGCTGCCGATTTGATACTGACTCCATTGGATCCCACCGAACGTAAACCAAGCCCCGTCATGACCTATAAAGCCATGCAGCACTTTGAGGTTGAAGCGGCGCAGGCCGGCGTGGTTGACGATAAGGTGTCGGCGGGAATCCGTGCCGGTTATTTCGCAGGGCTTACGCACCGCGGCTGGACCCGGCCTTTCGGTGCCAACCAGCACACCGGCGACAGATTGGTGAGGACGCCGCTGGAAAGCTTGTTGCGATTAAGGGCACATCTGTTGCTTACCCCCGTCTTACAAGAAAAACTTAAGATTGATAAAGCCACTGCCGACCATCTCGCAGAACTCCCTCTGAATAAGATAGCTGAACTGTACGAACGCTCCCAGGAGCCCGATAATCTAGATAATATCGTCGGTTACGGTATTGAAGACATCGCCTTAAGCCCGCAAATCCTGCGTTCCATCCGGCAGCCGCTTTACAGGCGGGCACTCGGCGAAATAAAGCACGCTATTGACTATTATGGCGAATCTCCCGCTGAGAAACTGAAAGCGTTCTTGTATGAACACGGGCGCTCCACCGCTAATTCGCTCACCTATGCCCGTCTGGCATTTGCCGCCGGTATCGTGGCTCTTAATCTAAGCAATATGGACCCTAAAAACAAACAAAGAATCACCACCGGTCTGGTAGTTCTGGCCCAACTTACTGATGTGATCGACGGACCGGCTGCCCGCCGACACAAGAAGGGGGCTACCAAAAAAGGCGGCGATGAGGACCGCGAGATTGACAAGATTCTCTCCGCGGCCATAGACGTGTTCGCCCTGTTGCCCATGGAAGCTATTGATAAGCTGAATACGGAAATAACCCTCGCAAGGGATATAGGTATCACCGCCTTGCGCAAGCCCTTCATCGCAAGAGGGATTGATGCCACCTCCATATGGTCGGGCAAGGCTTCTACGACGACAAAAGCAGCGGCGCAGTTTTTCGGGCTGGCAGCAGGCAAGCGTTTTCCAACAGCCAATAAGACCATGCAGTTCACGGCTAGCGGGCTGAAGGTAGTCAGCATGGCACATGCGCCGTTTGTCTGGATTGAACGTCATGAACGCGCCCGCCATGAAGCCAATAATGCACGACGACAACTTGGCACGGTAGCCTTGTCGTAGCAAGCCTTTCTTTTAGCACAAGCTTTACGGTTTTAACCTCTGGTGGTATGCTTATGTTTGGAAAGCATAAGGATATAAAAACACGTGTGTAAATTAGTCGCAGAATTAGTGGACGCCGACAAACAAGTAGTGGGTGAGATGTTTGCCCGCATGGAGCGCCAATCGGGTAATCCCGGAGTAGATTTGCACCTGACTGGTGAGATTTATGGACGCTTACATATGAAGATGCGCGAACTGGGTCTCGACCCGAATGACACGACGCCCCACGAACTATATCTGTCACTCTTGAATCTGACTGTTTTACATGACAAGTTTCTGGCCGCGCGGCTCGGTATAAAACATACCGATGACCCTGAGGAGATAGCCGAGGCGGTCGTGCGTTTTATACGGCGCATACGGTTGCCCAAGCAAGCATGGTCGCTGAAGCACACTGCTGCTAAGCGCGTGCTGACGTCCGTGCCGCCTAAGACGCTCATGAAACTTTTGCATTACCGTTCGGTTGACTCCATGTTGAAACGCGAACCGCCGGCAGTACTACTGACCGTTGCGCGGCACATCGAGCCGGCGGCCTGGCAACAACGGATGGTACAGTCTTATAAGAAGCTGAAGCCAGGTGATTTTGAAGTCCGAGACATAGAAGTCGGATACCTGTCAGAGCAGCGTTGGCACGCCGTCGGCGAGATATTTGCGCGTTCACGGCACAGTAATATCGTACATACGCCGGAAGCAGGCAGTATCGTCCTACTGCCGATACCGCAGCAGCATCTCGCCGGCCTGACTCTGACGTACCTGCTGTTAACGCTGCATTATGTGAACGAAATCAGGGCTTTCGGGACGTATTTCAAATTCCAACATATGCGGCGGGACTTTGGCGCGCTGCTTGTCGAGCATCTGCTTCACGACAAGCAGGACCACGTCACTATCGGTGGGCAGTCTGTGCACTGGCGCGTCGTTCATCGTTATTACGGCAGCGCTTCACGTCTCAATCATCCGGAGATATTCGAACCGCATGTACAACCTGAAGATTTGGCATATCGCAAAGCCGAAGCCGTCCTGTATCACCTGGAACCGGCCTTACATTTTTGGCACGACACTGACTACGTCGGCCTGCCACAACCGGACGGGCCGCTCAGCTTTAATCTGACGGACATGGCTTTGAATCTGGTGAACCGTCTGCCGTATGAACGGCGGGTCTCCTATCACCTGCAAGGGGCGGTTTGGAATGAGGTATACGGCCGGTACGTGGGCCAGCGGGCTTTCGAGCAACAGATATTGAACCAATTGGATGAGCAGACGCTACTCACAAGCCAGCCGGTGCGTGATGCGGAGTTCGTGTGGTAGATAAGAATAACCGCTCACTCACTTATTCTATCTGTGTCTCTGGGGCGGCACATGGCGACACAGTCGATGATGATAAGCAACTTGCCGCACGACTCGGGGCCGCCATAGCGCACCGCGGACACATCACGACGACCGGCGCCACCATCGGCCTGCCGTACTTCGCAGCGAAGGCCGCCAAAGAAGCTGGCGGGGTCAGCATAGGTTTTTCGCCTGCCGTGAACGTCCGTGAACACATGCGTAAGTACCGCCTGCCACGCGATTACTTTGACTTCATAAATTTTACCGGCATGAACTACGTCGGTCGTGACTTCCATCTTATCCAATCATCTGATGCCATCATTACCGTCGGCGGACGCTTCGGCAGCTTGCATGAATTTGTGACCGCACTTGAGGCCCATAAACCGTGCGGCATACTGATTGGCAGCGACGGTGCTGCCGATATTATCCCAGAACTGATGAAGGTGCTTGACCCGCCGCGCGAGCACTTGGTGATTTATGATGAGAACCCGGAAAACCTGGTCGAACGCATCACAACTATCCTGGACAAAGAGTACGCCGATGTCATTGAGCAGTTGAAACGGAACGAACACTGGTTCTTGAACGGCAACCACCAAGGTTAGGGCTGCCATCCCGTCCAAGGAACAGCCTGTTACAATTAATGAGTGGCTAAATTTGCGCTCAAATCAGATTACAGACCGATGGGGGACCAACCGGCGGCGATTGCCGCACTGAGCGGCAACCTGGGTAAAGGCACCAAGGAACAAGTACTCTTAGGGGTGACCGGTTCGGGCAAAACCTTTACCATGGCGAACGTCATCCAGCATGTCCAGAAACCGACCCTGGTGTTGAGCCACAATAAGACGTTGGCAGCACAGTTGTATAGCGAGTTCAAGACCTTCTTCCCGGATAACGCTGTCCACTATTTTGTCAGCTACTTTGATTATTATCAGCCGGAAGCATACATACCGCGCAGCGATACCTATATAGAGAAGGACAGCCAGATAAACGAAGAGATTGACCGGCTGCGCCATGCCGCCACCGACTCTTTACTGACCCGCCGCGACGTTATAATCGTGGCCAGTGTCAGCTGTATCTACGGCATCGGCTCAGTCGAAGACTATGATACGCTGGCTGTCACATTACAGGCTGGTGAACGCCGGGTGCGCGACAAGCTTTTGCGCCAGCTGACGGACATACAATATCAGCGCAACGACATTGACTTCCATCGCGGCACCTTCAGGGTGCGCGGCGATGTGGTGGACATCTATCCGGCCGGCGAGGAAACTGCCTACCGCTTGGAATTTTTCGGGGATGAGATTGAACGCATGACCCAGATTGATCCGCTGACCGGTGAGATTCTGCGCAGCCTGGACGCCTTAAAGATTTTTCCAAGCAGCCACTATGTGACGCCGGGCGACAAGCTGAAAACTTCGCTAGGACGGATTGAACACGAGCTGGAGGAACGCCTTGCCTTCTTTAACAAACATGGCCAGTTGTTAGAGGCGCAACGCCTGCAACAGCGCACCCGCTTTGATTTGGAGATGATGGAAGAGACCGGTTTTGTAAAAGGGATAGAAAATTATAGCCGATACCTGACGAACCGTGAGCCAGGCGAACAACCGGCCACCCTGCTGGATTACTTTCCGGATGATTTTCTGATGTTTGCCGACGAGTCGCATATGACACTGCCGCAGGTGCGTGGTATGTATAACGGCGATCGGGCGCGCAAGGAAGTGCTGGTGGAGCATGGTTTCCGTCTGCCCAGCGCCCTGGATAACCGTCCTCTGACGTTCACCGAGTTTGAGAAACATATCAATAAAATCGTCTATGTCAGCGCCACGCCTGCCGAATACGAGCTGTCGCGCAGCTTCAAGCCGCCGGTCGAACAAGTTATCCGTCCGACCGGACTCATCGATCCGCCTATAGAGGTGAGACCGATTGACGGCCAGATAGACGACCTTATCAGCGAAATCAAAGACACCGTTGATAAACATCAGCGGGTATTGGTAACTACCCTCACCAAGCGTATGTCGGAAGACCTGACCGACTATCTGAAGGAACTCAACATCAAGGTGACGTACTTGCACAGCGATGTCGATACGCTGGACAGGACCGATATTTTGCGTGACTTACGGCTTGGCGTGTACGACGTAGTAGTGGGCATCAACCTGCTGCGGGAAGGCCTGGATTTGCCGGAAGTAAGTCTGGTAGCCATCCTAGACGCCGACAAAGAGGGTTTTTTGCGTAGCGAGCAGGCCCTTATCCAGACGGTCGGGCGGGCCGCCCGTCATCTGGAAGGACGGGTCATCATGTACGCCGACCATGTCACCGGCAGCATGCAACGCACCATGGACGAGACCACCAGGCGCAGGGCTATCCAGGAGGCATATAATAAAAAACATGGCATTACACCAATCGGTATTTCCCGGGCGGTAGAAAAGGGTATGCGGCCAGATTTGCCGGAAGAGGCTAAACGCGCCAAGCTGGACCTTAAGAAGATACCCAAGGATGAATACGGACATCTTATCAAGGACTTGACCGCTCAGATGGAACTGGCCAGCGCAAACCTAGAGTTTGAAAAAGCTGCGGAACTAAGAGACATCATAGCTGACATAAAAACGAAAATCTAACAGTTCATATGAGTTGGATCAACTGCGGGGCGGCGGCTGGTTTTGGTGAAGAACCTAACCAGACCGGGGTTTTGATGGTAAAGTCTTGCGAGTAAGTAGCGGAATTTCGGGTACAACACACTAAATTTTGGATCATCAAATTCAACATAATCATTAGTGTCGGGTATGACTGCCCCGAGCTCTGCCTTATCTTCAGCCGGATTGGGATGATAGTTGGAGTAAGCTGCCACTTGAGCCTGGTCGGCCTCTTCATCTTTCACGATTTGACAGCGCGTCGCATCATCTGAATTTGATAGTGCGTTATCGATAAGCCGAACATCTATGTTTAGTTCCTGCTGGAAGCCGCCCGTATAAGTAAGATACGTGCCGTCATTATCCAAAAGCTTACCAGAATACATGTTCCGGCCGCCGTTGAGTGCAGCATAACCCATATCAACAGACATATCACGGTCATTACAGCTTGCCGCATCAAGCAAGTGATACAGTTCATGGTTCACACCATGAACGCTGATTGACTGGTCGGGGGCTTTCAAAATATCTAGCACAATCGTATCGTGGCGCCCTTGGGTCTCTGCATAGCCAGCTACATCGTTTGTATCTGTCCCTGCGACTATAACTATGTGTTTTAGTCCAGCAAGCTCTATGTATTCTTTCGGCAAATTGGAGAAGGCAGAAACGATGTCCGCAAGCAAATAGGCAGCACTTTTGGACACAAGCTCATCTGAAGTCGGTACGCGACCACCATAAGCATAAGTTACGTCGGCTTTGCCCAGACTGATATCAACTCCCAGTTGGTTCACGAAAGTTTGAGTACTGGAAAGATAAGCATCGAAAGATTCGGGGGCCGGCTTCATGCCTCCAAGCCCACGGAGGATATCTTGGGCTATATTGGCGCCATCAAATAATGTCAAACCATTGCTTGTTGCGCTATCCTTGATGAATTTATTATATCTAGCTTCCTGGATCTCGTAGTCACCCGCTCTTTGGCTAACCGTAACAGGTATACTTGCCAACGGATCTTCCGGAGCGTGAAGCAGTGTTTCGGTGGCCAAAATGTCCTCCGCGGTCGGTTCGATGCACCCTAAAGGCTGGGCAGTCATCAAACTGCTTTCAGTCGCTTGCGGGGTAGGACTAGCAGTTCCGTGACCGTTTTCCATACAGCCAGTGAGCATAAGGGAAGAAGCCATGGCAACGGCCAAGGCCCGATTGCGTAGTCCAAAAGACCCCGATTCCACGAACATATCATTATAATAACATAAAATTCAATAAACACAAGCATAAACGAATTTTTATGCATCAACGCCCAGTGCCCGGGCATCATTATAGATATAAAGAGCAAGCTGTGAACTTAGGCTGCGGCTGGCATCCGTTTGCTGGTCACGCTGTCGAACTGTCGTAGCGTCCAGTCTTTCCCCGTGGTCAGCAGTGCGACATGCGGACCAGGCCTTTGTTCGTGGGTACTGTTCGGATGCTTTGACGATACGGCCATATGCAGACGCCGCCTTGAGTGAACCAGTTCATCTTCACTGAACGTCAGGTCGCGTACGTCTATATCATACGGGATATTATCGTGGACATCGCGCAGCGGAGCATTCTTTAAGCCCATACTGATTGCACGCACAGCAAACAGTTGTGATGGATAGATAGGCATAGTGCCGATGAACTCAAACCCTCTTTGAGCCTTGCCCTTCCAACCCTCACCATCTTTCAGGTAATCTATACCTCCTTTTCCTTCACGGAATATCTGCCTCAGAAGTCGAGGGTAATGCTTTGGTGAGTATTCAAAATGTCCGGCTGAAGCTACTGCGAAATCATGCGTAACTTCTATCTCTACGCCACTTTCCTGTGCTTCTTTCTGCCAGGTGCGTGCCATGGCATGTGACATCGTACCTCCCAAAGAAGCACCAGTGACCATTATTTTCTTACCACCCGGGAAAATCTGTCGGAGTACCTCGAATCGCCGTCTGGGCATATTCCAAACATCACTCAAGCTATTTAACTGATCCTTGGTCATAGGGCCTGAATGACTTTCTGTTGTAATCACTATCACTGACCGTCCGGTCTCTTCCCCGTGGGCAGCGAGCGCCGCAACGGTCGGAAGTTCCACGCCATGGCAGGCGGGCACAAGCAGCGAATAAGAATACACGATAGCCTTGTCATCGGCTTCCGGATTGTCTGAATCCAAGTATTCAGGGTTTAAGATGCGGGCAGTCATTTGTACGCCGTCAGATGTTTCAAAACGGTAGCGTTGCTTAAACTCATTTCGGAACTTGTCGCTGTAATCTCCATGCATAAGTTCATGGCCGAATTCTCTCAAGCCACCTATAGCACCTGATATGACTGATTCACCAATATCATACGCCCGCTGGCTTAAACTACGTCCACCTAAAGAAACACCCTCTGGAAGAGGGTGCGGTTCATCGAATAAGGGGGTTACTCCATCTAGTTGCTCAGGAGTAACGGAGGGCATGCCTCCTAATTTTTCGGCCACAAGCATTTGTTTTTCTCCATGTCTGTGAGATTTTCTACTTATGTTTATCGTAATCCTACAGCGGGGCTTTGTAAAGCATAAATTTCTGACCTTTGTTATACTGATACAAATGGCAAAACTCTCGCGCGATGAAGTGTTAAAATTGGCTCGGTTGGCTCGGTTACATCTGACTGCTGAAGAGGTCGGACAGTTCACCAGCGAGATAAGCGCCATCTTAGCCTATGTAGAACAACTGCAAGGCGTAGAACTGGCAGACGTCGAACCGACAGACCAGGTCACCGGCCTTAAGAATGTGACGAGGCCTGACGTATTGCTGGACTACGGTTACCAGCGTGATGAATTACTCAAAAACCTGCCCGATTCCCACGGCCGTCATATCAAAGTGAAGCGGATGTTGACGTGAAGTCCCAGTGGGATGCTATTGAGCAGATTGCCGCTGACGTACGGGCTGGCAAGGTCACAGCCACTGAACTGGTTGAGCGGGCACTCAAGACTATTGAGGAGAAGAAAGAATATCATGCCATCATTTCTACTCTTGAGAGTCGGGCGCGAGGCCATGCCGAAATAATTGACGATATGATTGCTCACGGCGATGACCACGGCGTTGGTAAGCTCGCCGGTGTGCCATTCATAGCCAAGGACAATTTTCTGACGGTGAGGTCCGAGACGACGGCTGCCAGCAATATCCTGAAAGGCTTCAAGGCTCCTTACCAAGCAAGCGTGATTGACGACCTGGAGTCTGAGGGCGCCATCCTGGTAGCCAAGGCTAATCTGGATGCCTTCGCACATGGTGCCAGTACCGAAAATAGCGACTTTATGATAACCAAGAACCCGCACGACATGACGCGGGTGCCCGGTGGTTCGTCCGGCGGCTCTGCCGCGGCAGTGATATTAGATATGGTGCCGTTCGCACTGGGCACTGATACCGGCGGCTCAATCCGTCAACCGGCATCATTCACAGGTGCCGTCGGCTATAAACCTACCTACGGTCTGGTGTCACGCAGCGGGGTGGTGGCCATGGCCAGCAGCACTGATGTTATCGGCCCTTTGACGCGGACGGTTGAGGATGCAGCCTATGTGCTGGACGTGATTGCCGGCAGGGATGGGTTGGATGGGACGACGATTGAGCGCGACCCGTTGCCTTACACGGAACTGGATGCCGGGCTCAAGGGTACCAAGATTGGTGTCATCAAAGAATATATGGATAAAGGCCTGGACGAAGGCGTCAAAGCACAAATTGAGAAAG
>DATIHP010000101.1:0-3308 GCA_035480495.1 Saccharimonadales bacterium (SeqCode) | reverse complement strand
TAAATACTATCTGGCGGCGCAACAAGATTGATAAGCGGTCCGTTTCCTGCAGATAATACAGGCTGCCCAGGCCAAAACCGATGACGGTCAGTAGCAATGTCGGCTGCGCGACCACGGAATAGAACAACAGCCAATGGACACTTAACCATGCCAACGCGGCTGCAAAATAGCCCCAGGTATGCGAATACAGGGCCACGTACGGTTCATCAAAACTGCTTAGGAAGTGGCGCGCTGCCAGGTAGCAGGCTCCCCATGTCCCGAGCACCAACAGGAGCAGCGGTGCGGTCGGCCAACCCAAGAAAAGCGCCATCAGGCCGTAAGTCTGGCCCGTCAATGCCTGCAGGGCGATACTGAACGTGCTGCGGCCAGGCTTTATCAATATTTGCCAGACCATATACAGCGCTGCCCAGACGAGCTGTAAGGAAGCGGTGTGCGAGTGGGTCATGAACACCACCGTGGACAGTCCCACGATGATATCGACGGCGTTGGCCCGGATAATCGCCGGCCAGAAACGCGGACGGACCGCGAACATCCGCCATTTGGTAATCAGTACGACCGCGATAGCCCCTTGCGGGAATTTCAGCCGCACAAATACGAAAACCAGTGCCGGCATGACGGCGCTTAGGAAGATATGGAAAACGTGCGCGTAACCTTTGGTCGGCTTTATCTTACCCGGGATAACTTTCATAGGGACCCATGCGCTCCAAAACTATTTAGGAAAGCTTCTTACTGCTATTGCCCAAGTATTATAACAAAATCGGAGTTGCCGGGGTTAGGGATATTAGGGTCAGGCAGGCTCGTCACCGCCGTGACGCCCAGCCGCTTTTCCAGATAGTATTTGGTATATTTCTTTTTGCCGCCTGTCAGGTCTACCAGGATGGTCTTGGTATAGGTCTTGGTCGGCGCGTCAGCGATGTTGTTGACGTTATAGCCGTACGATTTCAGTTCAGCAGCTTTGGTGGTGGCCAGACCCGCGGTATTCGTACCGTTCAGGACTGCTATGCTGGCATTCTCGTTGGCGATGAAGCCGTCTTTCAACGTGTTGCGCACATAACTTTGGATTTCCGAGAAATCGGTCAGCCCGGCCCGAGGACGGACGATGGATATGCCGTTGATGTTAGCCGTTATGACGAAATTGTTCGGCGGGTCTGCCAGGCCGACGGAAGCGACGGAGTTACCGTTCAGCGTCTTACTGATGTCATAGAGGCGCATGACTTCTTGGATGGTCATATTGGCCTGTATGTGATTGCCAAAGGCGTCAAGCAGCTGGGAAATCTTGACCGGGTTGGCAAAGGTACCCAGCGACAAGACCTTGTCCTTGAGAGCCATCAAGAGCTTACGCTGGCGTTCGGTACGGTCAAAGTCGCCCCGGGGGCTTGTATGGCGCGAACGGGCGTAAAATAGCGCCCGTTGGCCGTCAAAATGCTGCGGGCCCTGTTTCACATCCAAGGTGTAGTTTTTACGGGTCGTTTCGTCCCATAGCTGTTCATAGACCGTATTGGCGGCATCCACGTTTATATCCACGCCTCCAACCGTGTTCACGGCTTGTTCAAAGCCGGCAAAATCCACCATCACGTGATAGTGGATGGGGATACCGATATCCGTCTGTATCTCTTTCTCAATGGCGTTGAAACCGGCCGTCTCGGCGTCTTTGGCGCTTGCCTTACGGTTCAGCGCGGCGTATTTGGCATTGGCGTAGACCGCGTTTATCTTCATTGAGCCGAATCCGTCCGGCGTCACCCAGAGGTCGCGCGGGATACTCAGCAATGCCGCCTGTTTCTGCACCGGGTCGATGCTGGCAATCAATATCGTGTCCGTCAAATCAGGGCCGTCATGGCCAGCGCCGCCCTTGCCAAGCAGCAGGATGTTCACGCGGCCGTCGCCTTCCCCGCGCAGTTTGCTTGGGTCAACATTGTCCTGCAAGGCCGCCGCACCTTCCGTGCCGCCCTTGAATATCTGGTGCAGCTTCAGATAGCCCTTGCCGAACAGAAAGCCCACGATTACCACCAGGCTGACAAATATGCCGGCAGCACTGCGCAGCCCGATTTTCTTCCAGCTGCGCCGCTTCTTGGGTTTGAGCGGCGATGGTGACAATGACAGGTCGATAGCGCCGTTCGGTCCGCGCCTAGGCTGTCGGCCTAAGGCTTGTCCGTCGCTACCGCGCAGCAGCGGCTGCTGGCCGGCCCTGAAGCCGCTCGGTCCGCGGAAATCGTCCAGCCGGTTGCGCGTCGCACCACCGCCCAATGGGTTCGCGCCGGGACGCATGGCGTTGCCGCGTCCGACCGGCCCGGCACCTGATTGCGGCGGAAGCATACCGTCCACTGACGGACGCCGTTTGCTGGGTTGGTTCTTGCGAAAATTATTCATAAAAAGCGAAAGTCTCTTAAGTATAGCGGTTATGGTAATGCTCGGAAAGATGGAAATTTATCCCTGGGATTGGCTGCAAGTGTCAATGTCATGCAAAGTGCGCTATAGTAGCTGCCTGTATGCAGCAGACTCCTAGTATACCAGCTGATTCCGCAGGCGCAACCGGGGATTTTAATACGGTGCGCACGGGCCGTCCGCCTAGTGGTTGGCGGTCTGCTTTTTCCACAATCGGCATCTTGCTGGCCGCGCCCATCATCGCCCTGCTGCTCACGGCATTCGTATTCCAATCATATGAAGTCGACGGTCCCAGCATGGAGACGACGCTCCAGAACCACGACCGCCTTATCGTCTGGAAAGTCCCCCGTACCATCTCCCGCATCACCAATCACGCCTTTGTACCACACCGCGACGATGTCATCGTGTTCGTCAAGCATGACCTGTTCGAAGCGGGAACTACGCAGCCGAAACAGCTCATCAAACGCGTCATCGGCTTGCCGGGCGATCATGTCATCGTCCAGGACGGCGTCATCACCATCATCAACAAGCAGCATCCTGGTGGTTACAACCCGGACATCGACCACGAATTTTCGCAGAACATCGCCAGCGTCACGACGGGTGATGTCGATGTGGTCGTGCCGGTTGGCGAGGTCTTTGTCTGCGGCGACAACCGTACCAACTCCCTGGATTCACGTTCTTTCGGCACGATTCCGGTCAATGACATAGTCGGCAAGCTTTCCTTGCGCATCTTCCCGTTCACCAATTTCAAGAGTTTTCTCTAGCCAAGTCTTTTATATAAATCGTTCAGCTGTTTGTCATTCTTGAAGTGCAGTTCCAAGCGGCCGCCCCTGGCGGTGTGGTGGATGGTTACCTTGGTGCCCAGCTGTTTGCTTAGCTTCCTGGTCTCCTCGGTCTCTTTGGCTGTTCTTTTCCCAACCGCCTTT
>DATIHP010000100.1:0-11559 GCA_035480495.1 Saccharimonadales bacterium (SeqCode) | reverse complement strand
ATCAACTGAAGGAAGGGAACAAGGTGCTGATCTTTGAATACGGTGAAGGCAAGCCGGGTGATATAAAAAAGCTGGCCGACTTCAGCCTGCCGCATTATGGAATCATCACTGGTTTGGCGCCCGCTCACCTTGATGCATATGCCTCACTAGAAGCCGTAGCCGATGACTTTGCTTATATGAATGCTGCCGTAGGCGCCCCTAATTTGTATATTAACGGTACTTCCGAGTTGCTGCGGGCGAAACTGGACGGTAATTATTATGACCAAAGCGGGATACCTGGTTGGCGGACGGACGATATAAAGATTAACTTTTCGGGGACTGATTTTACACTGAGTAATCAGGATAGGAAGTTAGAGCTGCACACTGGTTTACTTGGAAAACATCAGGTAGGGCCCTTGTCGGCCGCTGTTGCGCTTGCGGCTAAACTTGGGCTGAACGATAAGCACATTATCGCCGGCGTGGCGGCCACGGTGCCATTCGAGCACCGTATGCAACCTCGGCAACTGCACGGAGCCTGGATAATCGACGATACCTACAATGGCAATATCGAGGGGATGCGCGCCGGGCTGGAACTACTAGCGACTCTTCCGGGAAAGCGTAAAATCTATGTGACGCCAGGCCTGGTCGACCAAGGTGAAGAAACAGAGAAAATCCATCATGAACTCGGCACCCTTATCGCCACTGCCCAACCGGATAAAGTAGTGCTGATGAATAACTCGGTGGCAGATTATATTTCAGCCAGTATGCACGCCGGAAGATTTAAGGGTGAACTGGTTGTTGAAAAAGACCCCCTGGGCTTCTATACCAACATTGAACACTATGTCGCGGCCGGTGACGTAATCTTGCTTCAGAACGACTGGCCGGACAGTTACCAGTAATTATTGCAATTGTAGGCCTTAATTGTATATACTAATTGTATGAAAACAGTCGCAGTCATCTTTGGCGGACGTTCTACGGAACACGATGTTTCCATCGTAACCGCGCTTGCCAGTATCATAAAACCCCTTGAGCTTACCAGACAGTACAAGGTTGAGGCCGTATATATCGCCAAAAGCGGCGCGTGGTATTGGGACGAGAAGCTCAAGGACATCAATCTTTTCAGCTCCGGCCAAATCCAGGATTTTTTGCATAGGACGCAGCCTATCAGCGTGCAGCTGGACGCCGGCATGACATTGGTCAAGTCCAGCGGTATTGCCGGCCGAAAGACTTTGCGCAAGATTGATGTCGTATTTCCAGCTACGCACGGCACCTATGGCGAGGACGGCAGCCTGATGGGACTACTCAGGATGGCCAATGTGCCGTTCGTCGGGTGTGATATGGACGCCAGCGTGCTTGCCATGGACAAGGTCCTAGCCAAACTCATGGCGGAAGCCCACCGGATTCCTACCCCGAAGATGCAGTTCGCTGATTCTGCCAGCTATTCACGCAACCCCAAGGGCTTTGCTGATACGGTAGAAAAAAGCTTGGCATTCCCTTTGTTTGTCAAACCCGCCCACCTGGGGTCCAGTATAGGCATAACGCGTGTGTCGGGCCGCAAGGAACTGGACAACGCGCTGGAAGTAGCTTTCCATTATGACCATAAGGTCTTGGTTGAAGAAGAAGTGCCGAACCTTATCGAGGTTACCCTGCCTATACTCGGCAACGAGCAACTCACACCGGCTTTGCTGGAAAGGCCGCTGACCAAACCCGAAGATTTCTTTGACTTCGAAACCAAATACATGCAGGGCGGCAAAGGCGGCAAGAAAGGGGGCTCCAAGGGCTCCCAAGGCTACAGCGAGCTGCCGGCAAAACTTGATGATGAACTGTACAAAAAAGCGGAACAGACCGGTCTGAACGTATACCGTGCGCTGGGCTGCAGCGGGATTGCCCGGGTAGATATGTTGATTGACAGTAAAACGGGTACGGTTTACTTCAATGAAGTCAATCCGCTGCCTGGTGGTCTGTATCAACACAACTGGCGGGCTGCGGGTATCAGCAGCGTCGAGCTGGTCCAGACGCTTATCCGGCTGGCAGAAGAGCGTTGGCAAAAACAGCAGCGGCAAAATACCGTCTTCTCGACCAATTACCTGCAACAATTCTAGGCGATGAAATTACAGACATCTCATGCATATCTGAGGGACAAGCTTGTCCCTTTTGCCGAGGCCAACCTAAGCATAGCCAGCGCCCCGGTACTTTATGGCCTCAGCGTTTATACCGTATTTAGTGCTAACTGGGACGAAGCGACACAAAAACTTTTGATTTTTAGATTACAAGACCACTACCTGCGTTTGATTAACTCCGCAAAAATTATGGATTTTCATGACTTTGCTGATACATGGACATATAAAAAATTTGAAAAGGTAATGACAGATTTATTAAAAACTAATAAAGTCGATGAAGACGTTTTGGTCCGGGTTACGGTTTTTGTGGATGCGATAGCCAGCGGGACCAGGATGCATGGATTAAAAAACAGCCTTAGTGCGTACGTATATCCGTTGGGTGAAGTTCTGCCTTTGAAAGGTATCCATGCCTGCGTCTCATCATGGCAGCGCACCGCCGACAACGCCATCCCCTCCCGTGCCAAAGTAAACGGCAGCTATATTAATGCAAGCCTCATGAAAAACGAAGCTCTTCTCAACGGTTATGATGAAGCTATCGCTATTGACGAACATGGCCATGTCAGCGAAGGTACCATAGCGAACTTATTTATTGTCAAGAATGGTGTACTGATTACGCCGGATACCGCAACCGATATGCTGGAAGGTATAACGCGTGACAGCGTGTTGAAGCTTGCTGCCCACCTTAATATGGAATGCGAACAGCGTACGATTGACCGCAGCGAACTATATACTGCCGATGAAGCTTTTATGTGCGGCAGCAGTGCCCGTATCACTCCCGTCTTGTCGGTCGATAAACGTTTGGTAGGCAGTGGTAAGATTGGTCCCATAACACAGAAACTAACTACAGCATATGAGCAGGCCCAGCGTGGTAACAAAAGCGCCTTTGCCGAATGGCGGCTCGCCGTTTAGCTCATAAGTGGTCATTCTACCCCTGATACGGTACAATACTAGCCATCATGGTCCGTTATAACCCCAAAGAAATCGAACCCAAATGGCAGAAGGTCTGGGCCGAGCGGAAACTTTATGAAGCTTCGGAAGAACCGACCAAACCCAAACGCTACGTATTGGAGTATTTTCCCTATCCTAGCGGCGCTGCCATGCATGTGGGCCATGTCCGCAACTATACCATCGGAGATGTAGTAGCCCGTTTTTACCGGATGCGCGGCTATAACGTCATGCATCCTATGGGTTGGGACAGTTTTGGTCTGCCGGCAGAAAACTATGCCATCAAGCACAATATAAGCCCCAAACAAGCTATTGCCGAAAACACGGCTAAATTCAAACAACAGCTGATGCAGATGGGCTTCAGCTACGACTGGTCGCGTGAGATTGACTCATCTGACCCAAGTTATTACAAGTGGACCCAGTGGTTGTTCAAGCTGCTGTTTGAACGCGGCCTGGCCTACCAGAAGGAGAGCCTGCAGTGGTGGTGTCCGCATGACAAGACCGTGTTGGCCAATGAGCAGGTCGAGAACGGCAAATGCTGGCGTTGCGGGCATGAAGTTGAAAAGAAATCTTTAAAACAATGGTTCTTTAAGATAACCGATTACGCTGACCGGCTGGTCGAAGACCTGGAGGACCTGGACTGGTCTGAGGCAATTAAATCAATGCAGCGCAACTGGGTAGGCCGCAGCGTCGGTGCCGAGATAGATTTTAAGATTGAAGGCCACGGGAAGCTGGCTGTCTTCACTACTAGGCATGATACGCAGTATGGGGTAACCTTTCTGGCTCTGGCTCCCGAGCACCCCTTGGTCCAGAAGATAACGACAGCCCATGACAAAGAAGCAGTGGACGCCTACGTAAAGGCAAGTCTTGCCAAGAGCGACCTGGAGCGGCAATCAGAGGACGCCAAACAAAAAACGGGCGTCTTTACCGGGGCATATGCCATCAATCCGGCCAATGATGAAAAAATACCTATCTGGGTGGCCGATTATGTCCTGATGGGCTATGGGACTGGCGCGGTCATGGGAGTACCAGCCCATGATGACCGCGACCATGTCTTTGCTAAGAAGTACGGCCTGGAAATCAGGCAAGTCTTAAAGACCGATAAAGACACGGATTTTCATTCCGAAGGCGTGGCCATGAACTCCGGCCCTTATGATGGCATGCGCTCCGAAGCCATGCGTGAAAAAATCCTGCAGGATTTTATTGCCCAAGGCGTAGCCAAGGAGAAGGTTAATTATAAGATACGCGACTGGTTGATATCCCGGCAGCGTTATTGGGGTGCGCCTATTCCTATCGTCCATTGCGCGAAAGATGGCGCCGTAGCAGTGCCGGATGAGCAGTTGCCGGTAGAGCTGCCGGATGTAAAAAGCTACCAGCCCACGGGTGAAGGCACGAGCGTGCTAGCAAGCGTGACGGAATGGGTCAATACCACCTGTCCTAAGTGCGGCGGCCCTGCAAAACGTGAAACCGATACCATGGACGGTTTTGCATGCAGCAGCTGGTATTTCCTGCGCTTCGCTGACCCGCACAATGACAAGAAAGCATTTGATGCCGATAAGGTAAAGTTCTGGTTGCCGGTCGATGACTATATCGGCGGGGCGGAGCATGCCGTGATGCACCTGTTGTATGCCCGCTTCTGGACCAAGGTCATGTACGACGCCAAACTTATAAGCTTTGACGAGCCGTTCAGTGCGTTGCGCAACCACGGTATGATCCTGGCACCGGACGGCCGTAAGATGAGCAAAAGCTGGGGCAATGTGATAGCCCCCGATGACCTTATCTCCCAAGGATATGGTGCTGATACGGTCCGCATCATGGAGCTGTTCGTGGCGCCGTGGAACCAGGTGGCAAACTGGAGCGTGGAAGGCGTCGGCGGTGCGTTCCGATTCCTGCAGCGGCTTTGGACGCTGGTTCAGGAATATGCGGACGCCAAAGAAAAAGCTTCTGCCGCGGAATCCCAGGAAATGCTGAGACTGACGCACAAGACAATCGCCAAGGTCTCCGGCGATCTGCACCAGATGGGTTTCAATACCGCTATCGCCGCGCTCATGGAAGCTGTCAATGAACTTTACAAAATCAAGGCGGCTGATGGTTTCAAGAGTAAGTCATGGCCCTTTAGCCTGACCACTCTTGTGCAGCTCTTGGCGCCTTTCGCACCGCATATGACCGAGGAATTATGGCAGCAATTGGGGCAGAAAGGCTCCGTGCATCAAAACGGATGGCCGGTGCATGACAGTAAATATCTGGCAGCTGACACGATGACAATCGTGGTGCAGGTGAACGGTAAACTACGTGCTCAGCTAGAAATGGCCGCGGATGCGGTTGAAGCGGAAATAGTCGCGGCCGCACGGGCCAATGAGAAAGTAGCGGGCTACCTGAAAGGCCATGCGATAAAGAAGTCCGTCTATGTGCCCGGCAAGCTCGTTAACTTCGTAGTGTAGACGGATTAACCGTCCAATCTTGGTAACTGCGCCTGGACATTTTCCTTGAGACCTATAGTCCCGAGTAGCAACTCCGGGTTCACACATTGGATTTTCCCAAACGTAAATTCTACGGTGTATTTCCCGTGCGGGTCCGCCAGACGGGCAAACTCACTAAGCGTCTCGTGGTTCAAAGTTATATCTTTGACAGCAACATCACACTTGTCAGAAAAATCATTACCAGCAGAGTCTTGCCCTATGGTATTGCCAAGTACCCAAGCACGAGCCGCTATTAAGCCGACACCGACCGGAATGCCAAACATGTAAGGATGACGCCGAAAGATATTCGGGCTGGAATCAGATCTTTGGGAAAGCATATTCCACATTACAACAAATGATATGATATTTGTCAAATTTGTATGCTTGAGTTTCTTCTTTAATTAAGCTAAGCTATTTATAAGTTTCATCAGCATAATAGCTCAAGGAGTCTGTTTTTTATGGGTAAACCCAAGAAGCGAACCTCAGCCCGGCGTACCGGTTCCCGTCGCAGCCACTTGGTGGTGAAACTGGCGCGGGCAGTCAACGCCAAAAGTCCCGTGAAGGCCTTTACGACCCGGAAAGAATCCGGTAAGGCGCTCAGCGAAGTAGTCAAACCGGCTAAAAAGGCAGCGAAGGTCTGAGCAAACGCCGCCATTGCAGCGTATACTTGAAAGTAAGACGCTAAACGGAAATTAACAATTATGAGCGCTAACCGCCACCTTGGCCGCATCATCGCCCTCCAAACCCTTTATGAACAGGAGTTTCGTCGGGAATGTAATGATAACAAGTTCGACCTTGGCGAAGTGCTCGCCCGTAACATCGGCCGCTACCATGACATGGTAGACGATAGGGCGTTCATCAAGGCGCTGGTACTGGGCGTGACCAAGCATGGCGACACGTTAGATAAAAGGCTCCAGCCTTTAGCTCCCGAATGGCCATTGTCGCAGATTGCCCGGATGGACAGGATTGTGCTGCGCATCGGTTCCTATGAGCTTATCTACGGCACGGATATACCGCCGAAGGTCGTTATCAACGAAGCGGTAGAGCTTGCCAAGGCTTTCGGTGGCGACAATTCCTCAAAATTTATCAATGGCGTGCTTGGGACCCTGCTAAAACAACTGGAAACCAAGCCAAAAGCCAAACCGCATAGGGAAAAGAATAAATAGATGCAACGTCCAAAACCCATCCAAGGATTTAAGAAATTTGTCCATAAACGCAAACCCGCCATCAATGAGGTGGTGCGTGAACCCACCGCCGGCGGCATCATCTTTCGACGTAATCAGAAAAAAGAAGTAGAAATCTTACTTATCCAGGACGCTAAGAACCGCTGGACCATCCCTAAGGGTCATATCGAAGAAGGAGAAACCGCCAAGCAGACGGCTGAACGCGAGATACGCGAGGAAACCGGTTTACAAGAGATGGACGTCCTGAACTGGCTAGGTAAGATACATTTCCGTTATCGGCGGGCCAGCAGCCTGGTGCTCATGACCACCGATATTTTCCTGGTCGCCGCCAAAGGCGATACCGCGACGCTGCAGCCTGAAGATTGGATGAACGGCATCAAATGGTTTTCAGCTGCTGCAGCACTTGATAAGATTGAATACGACGATATCGGCAAGCTGATATTGCTTGCGATGAAGAAAATACGCGAACTCCCGGCCTAGACATCCATGCAAGACATAAACTCATATCAACAATTCGCCAAAGACAAGCTCGGTGTGACCTTTAAAGATGCAGAGCTTCTGGTGACTGCTTTTACACATCGTTCGTACGTGAACGAGCATAAAAAAACGGCCCAGGAACACAATGAACGTCTTGAGTTTTTGGGCGATGCGGTACTGGAGCTGGTGTCGACCGAATATCTATATGCCAACTTCAAAGAGCCGGAGGGTATCCTGACCAACTGGCGCAGCGCTTTGGTGCGCACCGAAAGTATCGGTGCCGCTGCCGCCCGTTACGGCTTTGAACCGTACTTACGTCTGAGCCGCGGTGAAAAGCGCGGTACCGAACGGGCTCGCGCGCAGATACTTGCGAACGCGTACGAGGCGGTGGTGGGGGCATTGTATCTGGACCAAGGCTATGAAGCCGCCAAACAATTTATTCATACCAGTCTGCTCGTTACATTCGACACCATACTGCAGACCGGTTCCTGGCAAGATCCCAAGAGCCAGTTACAGGAGCTGGTCCAAAGCCGGGACGGTTTTACACCGGTCTATAAGGTCATGAGCGAGGACGGGCCGGATCACGACAAGACTTTCGTCATCGGCGTCTTCGTGGACGGCAAACTCATGGGAGAAGGCACCGGTCCCAGCAAACAGGCCGGCCAGGTAGCTGCCGCCGAACTTGCCCTCAAGCGCTACAAATAACTCGTTTCCCCAAATTCACAAAACCCACCCCTGATAAATGACGGACCTTTATCAGAGAAGGAAAATGTGATTTGGAGTCAAGGGGGATTTATTGACACCAGGGGCGCTTATCTGTAGAATAGTCAGGTTGTTCATTAATTTATAACAGGGAAAGAGAGAAAAGAATGTTAGTCATTCGCATGCAGCGCACCGGAAGGTCCGGCCACGCTCAATTCCGCGTTGTCGTCCAAGACTCACGCCGGACCCCTACCAGCGGCAAGATCGTAGCTGGCCTTGGCCACTTCAATCCGCACACCAAAGAAATATCGATAGACAAGGAGAAAGCCAGTTTTTTCCTGGAGCATGGCGCCCAGCCATCAGACCGCGTCGCCCGCTTGTTAAAAAGCGAAGGCGTAAAGTTACCGGCTTGGGTCAGACTGGATGCTAAAAAAACCGGGGCCGTACGCAACGCCGATAAGCGGCGTAGCACCCGCCCTGATGAGCCGGTGGCTAAAGAAGAGCCTGCGGTTGCTGAAGCAGAGACCGCCCCGGCTGAGCCTGAAGAGGCCGCAGCTACAACGGAGACAGCGGAAACTCCAGAGGCTTCTAAGCCTGAGGCGACAGAAGACGCCGTGGCGGAGGAAAACCCTGACGCTTCCGACCCAGTAGTCGAAAGCGAAACCCCGCCAGCAGCTGAACCCGAGACGAAACCTGAGCCGGCAACCGAAGAACCGGCTGCGGACAATCCGTCTGAACCAGAAGCCGACAAATAATTTGTTATACTAGTAATGCCTACTGACGTAACCGGAGGAGTATCTATGAATAGCAGTATTGACCAACAATTCATTGAATTTGTCGTCAAATCCCTTGTCAATAATCCCGACGATGTACAGATTGAACGCACTATCGATGAAAAAGGCGTCTTGTTAGAGCTGACCGTCAACCCGGAAGATTTAGGCCGGGTCATAGGTAAACGCGGAGCTACCGCGCAGAGCTTACGGACACTCTTACGTGCCTTGGGCACTAAGAATGATGCCCGCTATAATCTCAAAATCGTTGATAACGGCGAACCACGCCCGCAGCGTGATCGTGATGATGACACCCCAGTGTCCACTGCTAGCGACGATGACCAATCCCAACCCGCGGCCGCAGACAATAGCACCACTGACGATACAGATACAGAGCAGACATCTTCTGATGTCGCAGCAAATGACGAAGAGGCTGATGATGAGCTTAACTTACCCGACAAAGTTGAGACCGACCATGATGATGTAATCAGAAAAACGCGTGCGGAGCTTGATGATTTGGATGACCTTGATATATAATCAGAGGGTCAAAAAACAAACAGTTTAAAACAAAGCTCAATGCGAGCCAGCGAAAGCTGGGAGCTTTATGTGACAGAACGAACCTCTAAAGAGGTTCTTTTTGTAGGGTGATATTGACAGTAGTGGTACAATATAGTTTACTATGATAAAAATACAGATTATAACTCTGTTCCCGGACATGTTTCCGGGAGTGCTCAACACGAGCATGTTGTGGAAAGCCCAGGACCGCAAAATCGTGGACATTTCCTATATCAACCTGCGCGATTTCGGTCTGGGCAAGCGTAAGACCGTCGACGATACACCTTATGGCGGCGGCGACGGCATGTTGCTGAGGCCGGAACCGGTCGTGGCAGCCATAGAACAGGCTAAGGCAAATGATCCGGGGGCTACGGTCATCCTGCCGACGCCGCGCGGCAAGCCCTATAAGCAATCGGACGCCAAAACTTTGGCAAAACACACCGGCTTAATCCTGGTCTGCCCGCGCTATGAAGGCTACGACGAACGGATTACTAATTGGGTTGATGAGCAATATTGCATCGGCAACTATGTGCTGACCGGCGGCGAACTGCCCGCCATGGTAATCGTGGACAGCGTAGTAAGGCTGCTACCCGGTGTATTGGGTGGTGTTGCTTCGGCCGAGATTGAATCCTTCCAAGATGATGATAAAACGGTTGAATTCCCGCAGTATACCCGGCCGGAGAACTTCAACGGCCTGCAAGTACCGCAAGTCTTATTAAGCGGTAACCATGCAGAGATTGATACATGGCGGAACGCCCAACAGAAAAGGAAACCCCAATGAGCCTTAGTTTAGTACAACCGCCTGAAGGGCTGGTTGATAACGGGGAATTCAAGGCGGCGATAAACAGTCCGGACACGCACGAACTAGTTGACAGCATACTTGCTAGTTTTGTTCAAAAAAGATTGCGCCAGCCCGGACGGCCCAGAAGCATAGTGCTTGTAGATAAACCAACCGACAAGGGATTAGTGGCTTATCATGTTCCTAGGTCCAGTCACGTACCCAAAGAAGTGCTGGTGGCGACAAGCGCAGCATTCCCTAACTGGCTGATAGCGAAGGGTCTCGGGCGCGAAAACGCGCTAGCCATAGCTGCCCTGTATGTAGACGGCTTTGAACTGGTAAGCCATAGTCTGGTCAACGCTCGCTCAATGCCTCGCAGTTTCACAGGCAGTATACTCTCCGGGGTATGGACGCCTGAGTTCAGCGACCACAATGTGGCTAAAAGCGTGCCTTATAGGTCGGCGGCACGTATCGCGATGGAAGGGAGCGAGGGCGTATCATTTGAGATTTCGGTCGAACCCCAACCTCCGCATATAGCCGGTCTGGCCAATCCGCTGTCCAAGCCAGAATTACAAATGGCTCTCTCGGTCTGTCAATAGCTGCCATTTCTCCCCAGCTGGTATACTGGATAGTACCAAGGAGGGCTACTCATGAAGTTATTTTTTATCAAACCGGTCTTTGCGCATTGTGATTTGCCGTGCGGGGTGTACGATCCGGCCCAGGCCAAGATTGAGGCTCAGAGCGTGCTGGCAATCCAGGAAAAAATGGCCAATTTTGAAGGCGATGAGCGGGTACGGGCGCTGTTTATCAAGGAACAGCGGGCAGAACTGGTGAAACATCACCTCTGGGTGTTATGGACCGACTACTTCAAACCGGAACACCTTGAAAAATACCCGGACCTGCATGATAAATTCTGGAAGGCGACCAAACAGGCCGGCGAATGCAAGCACCATAGTGAACCTGCCGAAGGAAAAAAATTACTGGAAATGATTGATGAAATCGCTGAAATTTTTTGGGCAACCAAGAAAAAATAACGAGACACTCGTCCAAGATTTCCTACCATATCACGCAAGACGGGTTTTGCGGGGCTTACTATCGGGCTCCCAGACCGCTGTTTCCAGACTTCGTACACTGAAGATTCCTGTAGTCGTCCGCCGGGTGGTAGGGCACAGTATGGTGCCGGTCTTACCGCCCGGGACGTTGGTGGTAGGCGTGCGCTATTTCCGCTCTTTAAGGCCGGGCCATGTCGTAGTCGTGACGCACGAGGGTAAGGAAAAGGTCAAACGCATAGACCAGATTGATGAAAACAAGATATATATCCTGGGCGACCACCCGGAAACCAGTACTGACAGCCGTCACTTCGGTTGGCTACCATTGTCATCCGTCAAAGCGCGGATTCTCTGGCCCCGGACTAAGCGGAATCCGGCTTAATTAGCCGTTTATTGCAGATTGGACAAGTTTCTTCATCGTCATCTTCGGCAGCCCAACGCTTGCCGGCCAACTGCCACGGCTCATAGTCATGATAAGCTATCAGGTCGGCGAATGAGCGCAATATCCAGCCTAGCCAACCATATATCCTAAGCCTGCCCC
>DATIHP010000099.1:0-8256 GCA_035480495.1 Saccharimonadales bacterium (SeqCode) | reverse complement strand
AACAAGAAATACCAAACGCGCGCGTCGTCAGATGGGACAAGCCGTTTAATTTTTCCAGTGCATGCGATTTCGGCGCGGAACACGCAGAAGGCGAGTACCTCTTATTTTTGAACAACGACACGGAAGTCATAACGCCTTCCTGGGTGGAAGACATGCTTGGTTACGCCCAGCAGGAAGGAGTGGGCGCGGTGGGCTGCAAGCTCTTTTACCCTGACCGCAAACTCCAGCATGCCGGTATCATCCTGGGAGTGGGCGGTGTACCGCCGACACCAGGGATAGCCGGCCACTTTTTCCCCGCTTTCATTGATATCCCGCCCCAAGACCCTGCCCAGCAGCTCTATATAGGCGGAACTAGGAATTTCGCGGCCGTCACGGCTGCCTGCATCATGGTTTCTACCCACAAATTCAAGGCGGTAGGAGGGTTCGACCCGATATTCAAGATAGCATTCAATGACGTGGATTTTTACTTGAAAATTTTAGAGAAAGGCTGGAGGAACGTCTACTTGCCTCATGTGCAGCTATACCATTATGAATCAGTATCAATCGGACAGCTTGGCTCAAAACAGCGCGACCCGGAACTATTCAACAAGGAAATACAGCTGATGCTGACAAAATGGAACGACCTGATTCAGAACGATCCTTATTATCATCCGGACTTCAGAAGAGACATTGCCAGCGCCCGTCTAAAAATATTAGGCTTTAGCGTGTGAACAACGGCACCACTGCGCCATCAGGCGCCACGTCAGGGTAGCTGGTAATACTATGATCGACTATTTGTTTAAAGTTACTGCTAGCGCTATACGTAACTACTTCCACGTTCCCGGAACTGTAATTAAGCCTGATAAAACTTAGGTCGCCCGTAGGAGTAAATAACGGTATTACATTACCATCGGGGGCTACTGCCGGGTACCCAGTCAGCGAGTAATTAACCACCTTCTTGAAGTTGCTGCTGGCACTGTAAGAGACCAGCTCTACATTCCCCGAACTATGATTCAAACGCAGGAATACAAGGTCTCCGTTGGGCGGCCAGAACAACGGCACCACTGCGCCATCAGGGGCTACATCAGGATAGCCGGTCAATGAGTAGTTCGCCAGTTGCTTAAACCCGCTACCTGCACTGTAAGAGACCAGCTCTACATTCCCCGAACTATGATTCAAACGTAGGAAACCAAGATCGCCATTGGGCGGCCAGAACAACGGTATTACATTACCGTCAGGGGTAACCGCCGGATATCCTGTCAAATTATATCTTGCCGGGTAACTATAGGCACTGATTGAAGGGTATCCCACTGACTCCACGTTCCCCGAGCTATGATTGAGGCGTATAAAACTAAGTACGTTCGCAGTGCTATTGGATGTGGTAGGGCCGAACCAGTCGTTATATATCCGCCAAAAGTTGCGGTTACCATAGGAGCTGCAGCCATCTGTTTGGGAACCATACAGGTTGCTGAGCGCAGTGGCGTTAGGCTGATAGGGGGTGTACGTATAAAGCGCAGCAGTGGCTTTGGTTTCTATAAATATGTTTGATGACCCGCAGTTCACATTTGGATTGTAAAGAATCTTATTTGACTGATAAGGGGTAGGAAACCCACAGCCATAGCCGAATCCACACCCGGGGTGGGAAGGGCTATTATTATAATTCCACCAAGGCTGCAGCATGTTATCGAGGTAATACCTAAGTAAGGCTGCAGATTCAGAGATTTGTATGGAAAATCCTGCATAATTAGGGTCGCAGTTGGCGCTGCCGTTAGGCCCGCTATCGGGACAATGCGCCCCCATTGCATACGTGTATTGTTTTTGAAAAGGCCAGTCATCGGTGGTTAATGGCCCGGCAGATTCCTTATGTATGGTTACCAAAAGAACCTTGGGGCTGATGTTGCTGGCTTGAGCCGCATCCCATATAAGTTGTGCAGCACTTTTAGCTCCGGCAGGGATGGGCGCCCCGCCGTAGTTGCTGGCCGGTACATCTGGGCCCGGGCTTGTTTTGGGAACTTCATAATAGCTATTCAGACAGGTAAATTTTGGGTTCGATGGATTCCTGCTGGCGCCGTACTGTGTTCTAGTGATACTACTGTCAAATGGCGCTGCATTCCGTGCTCCGTTGAAGTCACACTGTCCAGGGACACTGTCGTAACCCCCGGTTCCAACCTTGCTATCTAAAAATGCCTGGATTTCTGCAACGGACATAGCATTTTTATCGGTAAAGATTGAATCATCAATAATTCTGCCGGCTTGCCAGCCGCTTGCCGTAGCTGCGGCAACATGGCTAGGATGATAAAGAGCTGGACTCATGCAAACTAGGGTAAAAAGCAAGGCTACAACCAGAGAAGAAAGTTTCCTAGACATTTACTTCACCTCATAGGTTATAGTTTTGCTATCGGTTATTCCGTTGGACGTTACAGAGAGCTTAAGGTTCCACGTACCCTTACCGACTGAATCAATCGGTACGCTGAAACCGGCGCAAGTCGATGCCTGTTGTTGATATATAACTTTCGCGGACTGAGTCGTTGTTTTACCAGCGTTACTGACTATTAGGTCGCAAGTCCCATCGCTATAACCAGGTAAGCTTGTAAAGACGGTGACAGTGTTATTGCTGGCTTGCTGGGCTGTCAGTTCAATTGACTTACCAGATGTAGAGTTATTGGTTCCAGGTGTGGATTCAATCACCTGCTTTTTAGAGTCCGCATTTGCCGCAGCCTCTTGCTGCTTCTGCTGCGAAGTCGGGCTCTGCGGTGTTAAAGGGCTCCCTGAGTGAAACCAGTTTATTACATGAGTCTTTTCAAGTACGACCAATAGCAAGGCTATAACTGCGAGGGCGCTTAAAGATAGTAGTAACTTTCTATTCTTCATATATTTATTTTATCAAATCAGTATATAAACAATAGCATTTTAATGGAAAATAATCAAGCCCCACATTGAGCGGTCTATGATAATTTAAAAAAGGCAGCTATCCAGACCAGGTAGAATATGACGGGCTGCACAGCCACAACGGAGGCGATGACAGGGAATGGCAGGTCGGCCAAATTTTTAGCCAGAAAGAAGAAAAGCAACATCATGGTCGCATAGGAGCCTTGGTGGACGACCGTGCTGGCCGGCATGAACATGGCCAAGACCCAGAACACGAGGCTTAGGCCTATGACAATAAGGATATCAATATCCAGACTGTCCAACTTTTTCCTGACAATCCTGTAGGCGAAGGCCAGCCAACCAAGGTTGAAGGCTTCCAGAGCGAACACGGTACTGAAGAAAACCATGGTCCGCCACTGGTCGAACGCACATTTATTAACCAGCACTGAAGTTCCGATAGGGCAACTTACCTGGGAACTGAAGTTGCCGGTCGCTAAGGTCTTGACGTTTTTCTCTTTTGCGTCTAACCAATCATGAAAGCTCAGTTTACGGTATTGTGAAACGATAGTTTTAACCGTACCGCGCTGGTCCAGGTCCTGGACGCCCGCGAAGTGCCATTTCACCAACCGGTCTGCCTTGACCAGCGTCCCCTTATATACGTACCAGGGGAGTAGCAAGCTGAGTGCCAGTGCCAGAGACAGGGCAGTATACCTGATATTAATTTTCCTGGACCTGGCTATTTTGTATGCCATCAACAGGGCGAAAGGGACGATAGTGAACAAGACGCCGGTGTGGGAAAGCATCCCCAGCGACAGGGTTATCGCCGCGAACGGGAAGTAACGGTATTCAATCTTATGCCGCGGTTTGCCCAGGAATAGGATTACTCCGGAAAATACCAGGCCCGCAGCCAGCAGTTTAGGCCAGACAAAGACCGAGTTGAGGTAGAAAAAGCCGGTCGTTCCCAGCCCTATCAATATAGCTGCCTGATACTTCTTCTTTATCTTCAGGCTCTGCATGACACCCCAGATTGCCCCGACCCAACTAAGCTGCAAGAAAACCGAGAAAATATTATATTCAAAAAACTTCTTATATTGGGTGTGATGCTGGGAAAAGTCTAGGATAGGCAGGGCTGCGGCTATCTGAAGCGGCGGACGGTCTGCCAAGCTCCAGTCTATGACCGGTTTCCTCTCTTCTTTATTCAGGATGTTCTGTCCATAAATGAAGGGGAGGGCGTTATCAAACGGTAAGGCCGAGGTATGACAGAAGGTCCGGTTATCAATCTCTCCATAGCCGCCTAGGGCTGGTTTTTTGGCCACACACGAATAAAAAATAAGGGAATAAACAACCAGAAAAACCGTGGTGATAAGAAGCGGTACCACATAGTAAGTACGTATCGTTTTCAGCACCTGTTTGGAACGCCTCGCACCATTCACTATCAGAAACAGAAGCGGCAAGGAGGCGAGTAAGAGCATCAGAACGACAGCATGTGCCACTGCCGGACTTGCTATGTAGATATAAAAGACAAAATAATACACCACAAGACTGGCAGCTAGGCTGCCTATGAACAGAAATTCTACCGGCAGCAGGTTTTTCTTATGCGCCTTGAGTGCAAGCCATAGGCCCATGACTAGGAAGGATAAGATATAGGCTGGTGTCATCTGTATTAGCTCTTCAGGTTCACTTTATTATAATCCCCGCGTGAAAGCCACTTTTCTATAAGGCAGTAGAGGATGATATAGAAATAACGACTCCCCATCTCCTTGATTTTGAGCTTCGATTCGCCGGCTTTGCGGTTGGTCCAGTGGTTAGGGACGACAGCATATGAATAACCGCGGACGATGGCTTTGAGCGGCAACTCAACTGTCAGGTTGAAGTGATGGCTCAAAAACGGTTTGACACCGTCAAGGGTTTCACGCTTATAGAGTTTGAAGGCGTTGGTGACGTCATTGTAACGGATACCGAACAAGACCCGGATGATAAGGTTGGTAAAACGATTCAGTGCTAGCTTGGTCTTGGGGTAATCAATCGTCTTGCCGCCTTTTTTGAAACGGGAGCCAAAGACGGCGTCATAATTGCCCTCCACCATTTTGCGGTAGAAAGCGACCAAATCAACCGGGCGGTCCGACATATCCGCCATGACTATGGCCACACAATCCCCTTTGTAGGCTTCAAGTCCGCAACGCACCGCGAAACCGAAACCATTCGGCGGACGGTTATTGACGTAGCGGACTTCGGGAATCTGCTGGCTCAATTCTTTGAGAATCTTTTCGGTAGAGTCCTGGCTGTTGTCGTTGACGACCAGAATCTCATGCGGAATCTTTTCTATATGAAGCTCCTCGTGGAAAGCGAGTACGGTCTCGCGGATGGAAGCTTCCTCATTGTGGGCAGGGATAACTAAGGATAGTTTCACACCTAGCCCAATATCGGCTTTAAGGCCGACTCATTATCCCGGATCCATTCATACACATCCTGAACGGTCAGTTTGACGTCTCTCTGCCACTTCAAGCCCGACTTTTCTAAGAATCTTGTGCTGTCCATAATGAAAAAACGCACATCGGCCGGCCGGTCTTCTTTGACAGAGACGATTTCAATCTTGTTGCCCGTAGCCTCTTCACACAAGGCCGTCAGTTCCTGCAAAGAGGCGCTGTTTTCCAACCCGCCGCCGATGTTGTAGGGCGCATCGGTGTAATCATCAAAATTTTCCAATTGGGTCTTGATGGCGCCATACAAGTCATCTATATGCAAGAAATCACGGACCTGCTTGCCTTCGCCGCCATAACCGATGTAGCTCAGCGGTTGTTTGAAGTAATGCTTAGCAACCCATAAGGCCAAGACCCCTTGGTCTACCTTGCCCATCTGCCACGGGCCGCCAATGACGCTGCAGCGGTTTATGATGGCTTTCATACCGTAGGTATCGACGTATTCATTGATGATAAGCTCCGATGCCAGTTTTGTGGCCCCATACAAGGAACGCGGCTTATCAAGAGGGAAATTCTCCGAGATGCCGCGGCTGGAGGCTCCCTTGAGTTCCTGCCGGTCGGAAATCTGGAAACGCGTCCCGGTCTCTTCGTAAGCAAGGCTGTTTATATAACTGGTCGGGTAAATGCGGCTGGTGGAAAGGAATAACAAGCTGGCGTGCTGCTGCCTGGCTAACTCAAGGCAATTGAGAGTGCCGACCAGGTTGGTATTGAGTATATAATCCGGGGCGGAATCAATACCGGACATAACTGACGGCTCGGCCGAACACTCAATCAATAACTCGATATCTTCAAAGACAAGGTCTTCCTTGTTGCGGATATCGCCGTGGACGAATTCAATGCCGGCATCCTTTAGGCGTCCTAGCGCCAGTTCGGAACCGCGCCGCTTCAGATTATCTAAGCATATGATACGAAGTGCCGGATAATCATTTTTAAGCTTGATTGCTAAATTGGAGCCGACAAAGCCGGCACCTCCCGTTATCAGGATATTGGAAAATTTCATCTACCGAAGTATTTTAGCTTTTAACAATCAAATCAACAAGGCCTGCGTTGATAACGTCGGGCAATGTCTGCGGGTCCGATATACCGGCAATTTCAGCCAAGCGGCCCTCTATAAGATGACCCACTTCCCGCTGCGCTTCAAAGTATGTCCGGCCGCCCCAAATGGCTCTGCCCTTCGGATTATAGAGATAACGTTCTTCGGCAATAGCTTCTAGGCCGTCAATCCGCTCATCAAACCTGACAATATTGGTTTTATTTGTCACGTCGTCAATGTAATGCATGGCCATAGTAACAGTAGGGACGTCCGGGCGGAGGCGCATTTCATTCCTCCCGTTAAGATACGCGAACTGGTCTAATGAGCCATGGGCAACTGCCGAAGTCAGGTCCACTACCCGCTGGCCTATACCCGCATCAAGCAAATTCTTCTTGGATTGTTCACCCGCAATCTTATCAACCACG
This sequence comes from Saccharimonadales bacterium (SeqCode), assembly GCA_035480495.1. Lineage (GTDB taxonomy): Bacteria > Patescibacteriota > Saccharimonadia > Saccharimonadales > DATIHP01 > DATIHP01. Next base: position 1,471 of record DATIHP010000099.1, on the reverse strand, counting down.
TCAATTTCTTCAGGTGTAATATCCGGATTGGCGGCTTTGGCCGCCTGCAAAGCCTCGATTTCCTTACGCTTGCCGGCGTCATGTATAAAAGCCGCGGCGACAAGGTCTTGGCGGTCCGTGTCAGATAAGTTTAATAAATCCGCCAGTACTTGGCTGGCAGCGGCTTCCACTAAACAGTGTTGCGTAGGATCGCCCCAACGCTCCAGCCGCGGACTGCCTTCAACAGGTTTGTAGCGACGGATGTGGCCGGCGTCCTGGTGCAGCTTGAAGAGAGCTCTGTTGCCAAGGGCGAGCTTGACAAAGAAATCCCGTTTTACTTGCGGGTCAATATCGGCCGGGTTGCTAATTTCTGAATTTGTCATTGCTATAATGCCCTATCATTGAATAGAGGAGTATCATTATAGCATATATTTCTACTTTTGTACAGCAGCGCACATTTCTTCTAGGATGGCGTCACTATTATATTCAAACTTCCATTCCGGATAATGACTTTTAAACTTTGAGACATCGGAGACATACCAAATATGGTCGCCGATACGGTTATCCGGCGATAATTCATAGTTAGCCTTTTTCCCGAGTAGCTTTTCTATCTGTTCGATAGCTTCCAGCATAGAGATATTGGATTGCCGTGCTCCACCCATGTTATAGACCTGGCCGCCGGCCTGGGGATTCTTGTAAAAAGAATAGAACGCGTTCACCAGGTCATGCGAATGGATATTGTCCCGGACCTGTTTGCCCTTGTAGCCGAAGATAGTGTACTTTTTGCCGGTTGCTATGCACTTTATGAGGTAGGCCAGAAAACCATGGAGCTCCGCGCCAGAGTGTGACGGGCCGGTCAGACATCCGCCACGGAAGACGGCGGTCTTGAAATCAAAATAGGCGCCATACTCTTGGACCATGATATCGGCAGCCACCTTTGAGGCGCCGAAGATGGAGTGTTTGCAGTCGTCGATGCTCATGGTCTCGTCGATACCGTTATAGTACTGGTGGTCTTGAGGCAGTTCCCAGCGCTTTTCCAGTTCGATGAGCGGCAAGGTATTGGGGCGGTCGCCGTAAACCTTGTTGGTAGAGGTAAAGATAAAGACGGCGTCCGGGCAATGCAGGCGCATATTCTCTAACATGACTAACGTACCGTTGGCATTGACCGTGAAGTCCGTAAACGGTTCCTTGGCTGCCCAGTCATGCGACGGCTGCGCAGCGGTATGGATTATGATATCGAACTTATGTTTCTTGAATATCTTGGCGACTTCATCATTATCGCGTATGTCGACATTATAGTGGGTGTACGCTTTCTTGAGCTGGTCCTGGACTTTCTTGCGGTTCCATTCGGTGCTGGCTTCCTCGCCAAAGAAATAGCTGCGCATGTTGTTATCGATGCCGACAATCTCGAAACCCTTTTCAGCAAAGAACTTTGCCGCTTCCGAACCGATTAAACCAGCCGAACCAGTCACTAATGCTTTCACTAAAATCC
>DATIHP010000098.1:0-7136 GCA_035480495.1 Saccharimonadales bacterium (SeqCode) | reverse complement strand
AAAAGTACAACGAGGGTTTGATAGGCTTAAGCGCCTGTATGGGAAGCGAACTCGGCGCGGCTCTGAAAGAAAACCAATACGAACAGGCAGTCGGGATAGCCCGTTGGTACCAAAAAGTTTTCGGCGACCGTTACTATCTGGAAATCCAAGACCACGGCCATCCAAAAAATCCGCTTCATAATGCCGAGCAGGAGGCGGTCAACCAACAGATACTGAAGCTGGGCAAGGAACTTGGCATAGAAGTAGTGGTGACCTGTGATGCGCATTATCTGAAACACGAAGACCAGGATGCGCATGAGATATTGCTCTGCGTCGGCACGGGATCCTTCCTGAGCGACGAGAAACGGATGTCACTGGCAGAGTTTCCGCTGCATGTGACTCCGCCGAATGAGCTCATCGCCCGCTGGGGGAAAGATCATCCGGAAGTAATCACGAACAGCCGGGTAATAGCCGACCGCTGCCGCGTATCCATCGATCTGGGTAAGATATTGATTCCGAAATTCCCGGTGCCTAAGGGACAGACTGAAAAATCCCACCTGGTGGAATTGACTTACAACGGCTTGTTTCACCGCTATGTTCCTGACAAGAAAAAGCCGGCGACAATAGAACGGATCAAGAAATTATTGCCGCCCGTAGTCCGCGAACGCGCTGAGTATGAATTGGGCGTCATAGACGGCATGGACTTCAACGGCTATTTCCTGATCGTGGCTGATTTCATAAATTGGGGCAAGGATAATGGCATAGTCTTTGGTCCCGGCCGAGGCAGCGGCGCCGGCTCAATCGTGGCATACGGCCTGCGGATAACTGAAATCGACCCGCTGGCGTACGATCTTCTGTTTGAACGCTTTTTGAATCCGGACCGTATCAGCATGCCTGATTTTGATATTGATATCCAAGACTCCCGCCGCGACGAGGTCATCCGCTACTGCGTTGAGAAATACGGCAGCGAGCGTGTGGCTAACATCGTCACATTCGGCAGGATGCAGGCACGCAACGCCGTGCGGGACGTCGCCCGTGTCTTACAGGTGCCATATATCGAAGCTGACCGGCTGGCCAAGATGATACCGCTCCCTTTACAAGGACGTCATATCCCATTGGAAAAATCATTACAACAGAATCCGGAACTGAAAGCCGAATACGAAAGCAACGAGACGGCTAAACGCGTACTTGACTTGGCGGTGCGACTGGAAGGCACCATCCGAAGCCATGGCGTCCATGCGGCCGGCGTGGTCATCGCACCTGATAATCTGGTCAAGTTCGCTCCGCTTGAAATGGCCCAGAAAGGCGTCGTCGCCACGCAATATTCGATGGGGCCGATAGAAGAATTAGGCTTACTTAAGATGGATTTCTTAGGACTGTCTAACTTGACCATCATCAAGAACGCGCTGCGTATCGTGAAACGTGTGCATGGTAAAGAGATCAATATCGGTACACTGCCGCTAGATGATACGAAAACGTTTGAACTTTTTCAACGCGGCGAAACTACAGGGGTCTTCCAGTTTGAATCCGCGGGCATGAAGCGTTATCTGAAACAGCTGAAACCGACGGTATTCGATGACTTGATAGCGATGAACGCGCTCTATCGGCCGGGCCCTATGCAATGGATAGATGAGTTCATAGCCCGGAAGAACGGTGAAAAGGAAACCAGCTACCTGCATAAAGCCATGGAGCCGGCACTTAAGAATACGTACGGTATCATCGTTTATCAGGAGCAGGTCATGCAGATAAGCAAGGAGATGTGTGGCTTCACCGGCGGACAGGCCGACAGCTTACGCAAAGGCATCGGCAAGAAAATTCCGGCGGTCCTGGCAAAGTTCAAAACCGAATTCATTGAGGGGGCCATCAAGACGGTCGGTGCCGACAGGACGCTGATGGAAGAATTCTGGACGAATTTGGAGGCGTTCGCGTCCTATGCTTTCCCGAAGGCACACGCCGCTTGTTATGCGCTCATCGCCTACCAGACAGCATTCCTAAAGGCTAATTATCCGGCCGCTTTCATGGCGGCGCTGATGACCAGTGACTTTGATGACATTGACCGTTTGGCGATAGAGATTACCGAGTGCAAAAACATGGGGCTTGAGGTCTTACCGCCTGATATCATGGAATCATTCAATGAGTTTGCGGTCGTACCGGGGAAGAAACAGATACGGTTCGGCCTGAGAGCCATCAAGAACGTCGGTGCCAGCGCGGTCGATGAGATTCTCAGGGTGCGAAAAGAAATGGGGGAATTCAAGACTTTGGAAGACTTCTTCGGCACTGTCAATATACGCATCGTCAATCGGAAGTCCTTGGAAAGCCTTATAAAAGCTGGCGCGTTTGACAGGCTTGGTGATAGGGCGGTGCTGCTTGGCAATATCGATGTGCTGATGGCTTTTGCCAACAAGTTACAGAAAGATGCTGCCAGCGGCCAGACCGATTTGTTCGGCAACACCGGAACTGCTCACGACAAACTGCGCCTGGCGCTGAATGAGGCCGTTGCGACCATCAGCTCGCGCGAACGACTGTTATGGGAGCGGGAATTGCTCGGACTTTATCTGAGCCAGCACCCGCTGCAGGAATATGAGGTTCTACTGAACGAACAGGCTGTCCCACTTAACACTATCAAACACGAACATGATGGTAAGACCGCCCAGGTCGGTGGCGCGATAACCGATACGCGGGAAATTACGACCAAAAACGGTCAGAAAATGGCTTTCGTGAAGCTCACTGACCAATATGGTGAAATCGAGCTGGTATTGTTCCCGAGCGTATACCAACAGACCACAGGTATCTGGGACCGCGATAATGTGGTCATCGCCAAAGGCAAAGTAACCACTAAGGACAAGGGTGGAAACGCCAGTAGTGAGCTGAAACTGCTTGTTGACGATGCGCGAGAAATTACACAGGACCAAGCAGCCGCTTATCAGGCGACCGGGAAAAAGCCTAAAGCCGTAACGGCTTCAAAAGCATCCGCGAAAACATCGTCCGGACGGAACGCTGAACCTCCGTCACCAAGGGTCTATGTCAGGCTCATGTCTAGTTCTAACCCCAGCGAACTATTGTCGCTCAAGCAGACGATTGATGCGCACCCGGGTGATACCGAGGTCGTGCTGGTCATCGGCGAAAAGACGAAGCAGATCATACGTTTGCCAAACCGCATCGCCCATGAGACCGGCCTAGCCGATTTGCAGTCGGTCATCGGCCACGACCATGTGAAGCTTCAATAATGAGACACCTCCGCGCGGCCCATGCATGCATGGGACCTCCGGCGCAGGTTTCTCATCGGACCTTTCCGAATAAATCGGAATTCGCTTTCAGCGAACCGGTCCTGCTCTTCCCGGCCTTATCTGAGCGTTAGCGTATGAAGCCGGAGGTTTGGGACAGGAAGCTGCCCAACAATACGCAACTGACCAGGATAGTGTCAAGCAGGGCGTGGCGTAGTACGAACCGTTCACTATCTTTGATAAGATGCCGCAAGCCTGTCGCGTGTTTGAAAAGCAGGAACATCATCAGAAGTCCCGTTGTCAGACCGATGGCAAAGAACGTCCACGGTGCCTTGCCCCCTGTCAGCGTCTGGATAAGCGCGACATTCTGGGTAGCCGGTTCCACGAGGGCCTTTTGGTCGGTGTTGACCGTCAATGTGCTCCCGGACTTAAGGGCAGGCTGCCCGCCAGCGGGTGTGGCAACGGCCAGCGTCTGTGGCTGGCCATACATCGCTACGACCACCGTTTCAGCACCGTTATGGTTATAATCACCGCCGTTAGCGTAACCGAACCCTACTTCCGTAAAGGCCTTGTCCAACAGGTTCTCGCGGTGGGAAGCACTGTTCATCCAGCCGGTCACGGTGGAATTGCTATCGGTGAAGCCGTAAGCCAGGTTCTCACCGGCCTTAAAGTATTTGTATCCGGCGTTATCGATGAACACCCACGGCGCCTCGCCTGTCGGTGTAGTGTGCGACCAGTAGTTGCGGGCAATCATATCCTTAGCCTTAGCCTGCGCCGCCGCCATCAGTTGGCTGTTGATACGTAAATCGCTCGCGCCGTTCTGCTCGCGCTGGCTGTTCGTCGCATCCAATAAGGCGCTGCCGCTCATGCTGGTGGCATATGAAAGCACGCCGCGGTGGCGGGCCGGTTGTAATATACCGACAAGTATCGTCACTATGACAAGCAGCAATACCGGCAGATACGGCCAATAGTGCCGGTGTTCGTTTTTGCGGATCTGTTTTGGTTTGCTGAGCGCACGGAAATTGTGCGGCCTGTGCGGCATAAGCATATTATAGCATCTCTGTGAGATGTATGTCGGCTCAAATTCTGAAGCGGCAGTGGTAGAGTGCCATGGCTGCAGCCTGGACGACATTGAATGATTCTTTTTTGCCAAACATCGGTATTGCTACGATTGCATCGCACGCCTCCAGTATGCCTGTCTCCAGACCGTCTGTTTCGCTACCCACCACTAATGCCGCATGCACCGGTACTTTCCAGCCCGGCAGTTCAATCGTTTCGCCGGATTGTTCGAGCGCCACGACGCTGAAGCCGTCAGCCTGGAGCGAACGGATAACCTTAAAGACATCGGGGCTGTGTTGCCAGGCGACCGATTGGTCGGCTCCCAGGGCCGTTTTTTGTATCTGTTTATTAATCTTAGCCGCCAGATGAGGCAGGCGTTCATCTGCTCGCTCCAAGGGATACGGCGTATAGCCTGTCAGAAATACCCGGTCCACGCCTAGTCCGTCGACAGTCCTTAGCAGTGAGCCGACATTATGGCAACTGCGCAAATTGTGAGCTATCAGTATGATTTGCCGTTTCATATGGCTTCATCCTAGCAGAGGCCGTTGGCTGGGGCGAATGCTTATGGTTAAATAGAGGCATGTCACAAGATGCACGCCGGGACGAGGAACTCAATACGCAACGTCGTGCGCAAATCCTCAATCTACAATACTCCGACACCTCCGTCGAAGGAGCTAAGACGCTTTACAGGGACTTATTGACTGTCCGGGAACTGTACGATTTACGGGTCATTCCGTTAGTGGCTGATGAGCACAACGTAACCTTCGGTGTCACTAATACTACCTCACAACAGACTATGACCGCGCTACGCCAACGCTTTTTGGACCAGCGCATCGTGTTCATGCTGATTTCGGATGCCGGTTTCCGCGAATATATGAAATTATATGATCCGCCCAAGAAAATCGAATACCACGATATCACGCTGAACCAGGCGGGCAATGAGGAGCAGGTCCGGCAGGTATCAATGACCTTGGAGCAGGTACGGGCAGACGACATGCTGGCCTATCTTGTGCAGCAAGCGCACCGGCTGAATGCGTCAGATATCCATATTGAGACCGAGCAGGACCATACCCGTATCCGCTTCCGTATCGACGGTGTCTTGCACCGGGTCGCTGAGATAGATATGGACAAATACCGTGTGTTGCTGGCTGCCATAGCCAGTGCCGGCAACGTTTCCACGGCCGGCGTGGATGTCCAGCAAGGCCACATCGCCCAACAAGTCAAAATGGCTGACGGCACACCCGTAGATGTGAATGTGCGCTTGGAAACGGTTCCGACCATCAACGGTATAGACATGGTGATGCGCCTATTCAACATGGACCAAACCATGTATACCTTGGACCGGCTGGGTCTCTCGACCAGCGAACGGGCGGTGGTGGATGACATCATCGCTAAACCAAGCGGCTTGGTGCTCGTCGTCGGTCCGACCGGTTCCGGCAAGACGACCACGCTATACTCCATGCTCAATAGTCTCAATAGCGAGGAACGCAAGATTATCACTATCGAGGACCCGGTCGAATATCAATTCAAGGGCATCACTCAGATTTCCATCACATCCCAAAACTCTAATGAAACCAGTTTTGCTGAAAAATTGCGGGCGGTACTAAGGTTGGACCCTGATATCGTCATGGTAGGAGAGGTGCGCGATGGCGACACGGCCAAGACCGCGCTGCAAGCGGCCCTTACCGGCCACCTGGTGCTGTCAACCTTCCATGCCAGTTCGGCCTCAGCAGCCCTCACGCGCCTGATGGACGTAATCGGCCAGAACCCGCTATTCGTATCCGCTATCCGTTTGGTCATGGCCCAGCGTCTGGTAAGACGTTTGGATGATGCAAGCAAGCAAGCCTATCAACCGGACGAGGCGACATTGGCCAAAATCAAAGCTGTCATCGACGGTTTGCCCGAGGGTATCGAGAAGCCGAAACTGGAAGGCTTGCAGCTCTACAAGCCGGCTCCGTCCGACGACAACCCTTACGGCTTCAAGGGGCAGATGGCTTTGCGCGAACAGTTCCTGATGAAAGGCAAGGTCATAGAAGTGCTCACCAGCGGCAACCAGCCCACCACCCAGGATATAGAGGCCGCCGCCGTGGCCAGCGGTATGCGCACCATGTTGCAGGATGGCATCCTGAAAGTCATCGCCGGTGAGACGACGTTGGACGAAGTCTACCGCGTCATCGGCTAACCTAACTCCGTCTAGGCGATGACGCGGGCAACGGCCGTCACCAGGCGGCCGTCAAGTACGCTCGGGATAATCAGGTCGCTGGTCGGTCTTGCTACCAGCGCGGCGATGGCTTCCGCCGCCGCAATCTTGTGTTTGTCGGTGATTTTGCTGACGCGGTTATCCAGGGCTCCGCGGAAGATACCCGGGAAAGCCAAGGCATTGTTAACCTGGTTCGGGAAATCACTCCTTCCTGTAGCAATGACGGCAACACCGGCAGCTTTTGCTTCATCTGGCATTATTTCCGGTACCGGGTTGGCCATTGCTATGACGATGGCGTTTTTGGCCATCGTCTTAACCACGCGCGTATCAAGCAGGCCGCCGACGGATACACCGATGAAGATATCGGCACCGTTCATTGCATCTTTAAGCGTCCCAGAGACATCACGCTTGTTCGTAAAGTTTAATAACTCCCGCTTTTCATCATTCAGATCGTTACGATGGCGGCTGACAATACCCTTACTATCGACAGCCAGTATATCCGGTTGAGCGTACAGGTTGAGCAGTTTCATGACCGCCGTCCCGGCCGCACCGGCGCCCACTACGACGACTCGCGAGTCTTTGAGGCGGCGATTGGTTACTTTGGTAGCATTGATAAGGGCGGCCAGTACAACTATGGCGGTGCCGTGTTGGTCGTCGTGCATCACCGGGATGGT
>DATIHP010000097.1:0-15549 GCA_035480495.1 Saccharimonadales bacterium (SeqCode) | reverse complement strand
CGGACCCAATGCGCGCGGCGTCGATATTGAGGCCTGGCTACCAGCACAGGGCAGATACCGGGAGACACATACCGCGGACTACATCACCGATTACCAGGCGCGCCGCATGCAGACGCGTGTCAGGCGGGCGAACGGCGAAATACAGCTGGTGCACACCAATGACGCGACGGTATTTTCGCAGCGTCCTCTCATAGCTATCTTAGAAAATTATCAAAACCAAGACGGTTCAGTCCGTATACCGGACGTCTTACAACCTTATATGGGGGGGAAGCAGTCATTGTAATCATTCACAGAAAAGTAAACCATTAAGGGGGCAAAACATGATTAAAAAACTTGAGATACGCGGTGTGCATATGCATATTGATGCCAAATTATTCACCTACGCCTCCAAGAAAATCGGTAAACTTGACCGCTATATCTCCAAACATGCCCGCAAAAGCGCGCATGTCGAACTTATACTCAAAGAAGAGACGCTGAAAACCAAAAAGAACTATATCTGCGAAGCCGTGGTGCATCTGCCTCAAGACACCATAACAAGCAAGGAATCCACTATTAACATGTTCGCGGCCATCGATATCGTCGAAGCCAAGCTGAAGAACCAACTGAAGAAATACAAAGAACTGCATGGCAACCCGCGCCTTCACAGGCGTCTTATAGCCCAACTTCGAAGAGTAAAACATCAGGCGTAAGACCATTCCGGCGCACGCCTCCGGCTTGCTTTCCGCCATACTTTCTTGAGTCAGCAAGAAAGTATGCAAAGAACTGACCGGCAACCTCCGGTTCTTAGTAGTTCATTGCCAAGCGCAACCATGCTCGTCACGGTAGTTTCAGGGTTTTCACGCCTGAAACTTCGCTCCATCGCTCTAATGGTCGCTTTGGCATTCACTAGGCCAGGAACCTTCAGAGCCGGGAAGGCCTCCATGGACTAAGGATTGTTTGGTTCTGCTACAATTAAGGGAATGATTTATATCGTCCTGGCGATGATTATCTATAGCGTCGCAATCATGTTCGCGACGGCTGCTTCACGCCATGCGAACACTAACATCGCCACAGCTATCATGAATAGTGTTTCGGGTATCATTCCCATCATCATAGCCGTGCCGTTGCTTTCAAAGAAGACGTTACAGAATGAAAAAGCGGGCGTCATGTTCGCCGTTATCACGGGAATCTTACTCGGTATATTCGTGCTAACCATCAACAAAGCCTACGCGCACAATAAGGTCGGTATCGTCGCTCCGGTCGTATTCGGCGGCGCCATCTTCCTGTCCACGTTGTTCAGCTACTTTATTTACAAAGAAAAAGTCGGCGGCCTGCAGTTCATCGGCCTTGTATTCCTGGCAATCGGCTTTGGCACCATCCTGTACGCGCGTGCCACCGTCAAGTAATTTTGTTGGTAAAATTACCTCGCGCAAACTACCTCTGGTAGGTTACAATATCTTGGTATTCGCACATCCGCATCGACTGACCTGCTCATCAGCCAAGCTGATGACCTGCCAGTCTCTTGGCACCAAGCACATTTTTCTGCTGCGATACTCCTGAGCAGTACCTTTTGTACAGCTCAGTCCGTTCCTCGCAGAGAAAATGTACCTGGCACTCAAGTGCGAAGTGTGCGGTATTATGTGAACATCTGTCATGTCAGAGAGGGAGCAAATAGCGCGTGAACAAAGTTTTTAAGAAAATTCTAGGAGACCCACAGGCCAAGACCTTGCGCCGCATGCGCCGGCGTGTCCGTGATGTCAACGCGCTGGAGCCGAAGTACCAGAAAATGACTGACAAACAACTCCGTGAACAGACTGAAAAACTGAAGGGGCTGCTCAAGAAAGAAAGCTTGGACAAGATTTTACCGGATGCATTCGCACTGGTGCGTGAGACTGCCCAGCGGACGCTAGGACAACGGCACTTCGACGTCCAGCTCATCGGCGGCATGGTGCTGCACGAGGGCAGGGTGGCCGAGATGAAGACCGGTGAAGGCAAGACATTGGTTGCGACATTGCCAGTCTTCTTGAACGGCCTCACGGGCAAGGGCGTCCATGTGGTGACCGTCAATGATTACCTGGCACGCCGCGACGCCGGTTGGATGGGCCAGGTCTATAATTTCCTGGGCTTACAAACCGGTGTCATCATAGCTGATGAATCGTATGTCTACGATGAGCAGTTCGAGGACAAGAGCCATGACGACCCGCGCTTGTGGCATCTGAAACCATGCACCCGGCAAGAAGCTTACGCGGCCGATATCACCTATGGCACCAACAACGAGTTCGGTTTTGATTACTTGCGTGACAACATGGTGCGCGAAACCGACCAGCTGCGCCAACGCGAACTGCATTACGCCATCGTCGACGAGGTAGACTCCATCCTGATAGATGAGGCCCGCACACCGCTTATCATCAGCGCACCATCAGTTACCAGTGGTACCGCCTATTCGCAGTTCGCCAAAGTCACGCGCCAGCTGAAGAAGGATGAGGATTATGAGACCGATGAGAAACGCAAAGCCGTCGTCCTGACCGATACCGGCATCGAACATGTCGAAAAGATCCTGGGTATCGACAGCTTGACCGGGCTGTATGGGACGGACAACATCCGCACGCTGTACCACCTGGAGCAGGCGTTGAAGGCCCAAGCGTTGTTCCACCGCGACAAGGATTACGTGGTTACCCAGGACGGCGAGGTAGTTATCGTAGACGATTTCACCGGCCGCTTATTGAAAGGCCGGCGCTATAACGAAGGTCTGCACCAGGCCATCGAAGCCAAAGAAGGCGTGGAGGTCCAGGAAGAATCCATGACGCTGGCGACCATCAGCTTTCAGAACTATTTCCGTCTGTATGAAAAACTGGCCGGTATGACCGGTACGGCCGAGACCGAAAGCGAAGAATTCCACCAGGTCTATAAGCTTGACGTCGTGCAAGTCCCGTCAAACCGCAAAGTTGTCCGTGAGGACAAAGTGGACCGCATCTACCGCACGGAAATGGGCAAGTTCAAGGCGATTACCCGTGAAATTGCTACATTGCAGCACAAGGGCCAGCCGGTACTGCTGGGTACCGTTTCGGTCGAAAAGAACGAAGTGCTCAGCAAGCTGTTGACCAAAGCCAACATTCCGCACCAGGTGTTGAATGCCAAGAACAACGAACGTGAAGCCAGCATCGTGGCCAAAGCCGGGCAAAAGGGCGCCGTCACGCTGGCAACCAATATCGCCGGCCGCGGTACCGACATCGTACTGGACGAGGATACCAAGAAACTTGGCGGCCTGTTCGTGCTTGGGAGTGAACGCCACGAGTCCCGCCGCATCGACAACCAATTGCGCGGCCGTTCCGGCCGCCAGGGCGACCCCGGCGTCACCCAGTTCTTTGTGAGCACGGAAGACGACCTGATGCGTATCTTCGGGGGTGAGAGGATAGGTAATATCATGGACCGTTTAGGGGTCGATGACGAGACACCTATCCAGAACCGCGTCATCAGCAAGAGCTTGGAAGGTGCCCAGAAAAAAGTTGAAGGTTTTAACTTTGATACCCGTAAGAACGTCGTCCAGTACGACGATGTCATGAACCGCCACCGCCGCGCTACCTATACCATGCGCCGGGAGATACTGCTGCAGGCCGATATCAAGAAACGCGTCACGGCCTTCATTGAAGAAGAGGCAAAGGCGCTGGCCAGCTCGCCGATGCTCATGAGCGACCAGTTTGAGCAGGTGGTAACCGAATCATTTCCACTGGACGACGAGACACTGGACAGATTGTTTGATTCTGACCCGACCACATTCGGCAATAAGCTTTTAGCGGAGGCGAAAGAGCTCTATGAGTCGCGTGAAACGGCCTTTACGCCTGAAGTCATGCGTAAGGTTGAACGTGACATCTATCTGCAGGTGTTGGACAACCTCTGGATGCAACACCTGGAAAACATGGACCATATGCGCGAGGGCATCCACTGGATAAGTGTCGGCCAGCGCGACCCCTTGGTCGAATACCGCCGCCAATCCCAGCATATGTTCGAAGAGATGCAACAGACGCTGCGCCACGAGGTCATCCGCGCCCTGTTCAGCGCTGAACCGGTCAGCAGCGACCAGCCGACCGAGACCGAACTGACGCGGGCCGCCCGCCACTCTGTCGATAATGCTGACAAGATAATCGAAGCCGAAGAATTCGAAGAGACCGATTTCGTGCCTATCAAGGTGGCGCAGGCCACGCAGAAACAGAACAAGCAGCAGCTCAAGAAATCCCGGAAGGCCGAACGGCAACGTAAAGCTAAAGCCAAGCACAAGAAACGCAAATAATACATGAAGCACACGGTCTCGGAAGTTGAGCTCAAGAACGGCGCCAAGGGATTGTTCATCCATGTCCCGGGCGCGACGGTCATGAGCTTCGAGATAAATTTCAGGGCAGGCGACTTCCTGTGTCCGCCGGACAAATGGGAGGCTGCCCATCTGATGGAGCACCTGTTACTAGGTGCCAACGAACGTATCCCGCGCGCCCGGGCCTACCAGGCGGAGTTTGAAAAGAACGGTGCTTACTGCAACGCCAGCACCGGCAGTTATGACATCACGTACGAGGCCGAGTGCGCTGATTTTGAATGGCGCCGCATAGCCGATCTCTTACTGGTAGCAATCAGTAAGCCATTGTTCCTAGAGGACGAATTCAAGGCTGAATACGGCAATGTGCGTGAAGAGATGACCGGACGGTCCAACAATCATTTCCGGCATCTCAGCTTGGCGCTCAGGCAGCAGTACGGTTATAAAGTGCTGACCGACCAGGAGCGGCTCAGCCAGATGAAGAACGTCACGGTCGATGATGTGCGGGAGCACTATACCAAGACACATTTCACCCGGAACATGCGGTTCGTCATAGCCGGCAAACTGACGGAAGCCCGTGTAGTACACCTGACGGAACTGCTTGAAACCATGGCCATGCCCATGGGCAGGGCGCGGATTGAGCTGCCGAACGAACATCCGAAAGGCCTGAAGGAACCATTATATATTCAGAACCGCACGGTGGAGAACATGCACTTTTATCTGGATACATTTATTGCTCGACGGTTGGATGAAGACGAAGCGGACGCGCTGGGGCTCATAAATACCATGCTGACTGAGACGTTGCATTCGCGTATACTGGGCGAAGCCCGCGAAAAGGGTCTGGTGTACAGCATGAGTTCCAATTACTTGCAGACCAAGGACGCGACCAACTGGTGGTTCGGGGCCCAGGTGACGACCCTGAATGCTCCCGCGCTGTTCACCATCATCGCCAAGGAAATCCAGGCGGTGTGCGCGGGCGAGGTCACCCAGACCGATATCTCTGCCGCACAGCAATATCTGCTGGGTCGGTTCCAGCGCAGCGGCCAGACCGTATCAGGCACCTCAGCCGGCTACAGCGGCCGCTATTTCTTTGATGACCACATCGACGATTATTACCAGGTGCCCGTGCGCATAAAAGCCATCACCAACGAACAGATAGTGCAGGTCACCAACGAATTCTTTGACAAGCCGAAGTGGGGGATGGGTTTCCTGGGCACGGCCAATACGGAACTGCGCGAGCAGTTAGCCGGTATCCTAGCCCCGCTTTGGAATCATTGAACACTCGCGGAAATCGGTTGCAACAGGTAGACTTAAGGAATGGATCTGCAGAAACAAGCCGATGAACTTGCCGCAGTATTGGACGATGCCTTGCAGCGGCTGCGCGTACCTGATTTGGAGAAAGAATTAACGGCGCTTCAAGCGCAGACGGCTGACCCAAAGCTTTGGGAAGACCAAAACCGGGCCCAAGCCCTGATGAAAGAACAGGCATCGTTGGAAGCTCGCACCAAGCCGTGGCGCACGCTGGAAAAGTCGGTCAAAGAGGTCCGGGAACTACTAGCCATGGATGATGCGTCATTGGAAACGGATTTGCGCAAGCAGCTGGACCAGGCCCAGAAACAATTTGATAAGCAGAAGTCGGAACTACTTTTCAATGGAACCTATGACGACCACGCGGCCATCGTCAGCATCCACGCGGGCGCCGGCGGCACCGATGCCCAGGATTGGGCGCAGATGTTGCTGCGCATGTACGTACGCTACGCGGAGAGGACCGGCTTCAGCGTCGCCACCATAGAACAATCCGGCGGGGAAGAAGCTGGCATAAAGAGTACTACCATAGAGGTTGACGGCCCCTTCGCATATGGCAGGCTCAAAGGCGAACACGGCGTCCACCGGCTGGTACGTCTGAGTCCTTTTAACAGCGATAATTTACGCCAGACCAGTTTTGCTAAGGTTGAAGTCATGCCCAAGATTGACCGTCCGGATGATATTAAGATTGACGACACTGACCTCAAAATCGACGTCTACCGCAGCGGCGGCAAAGGCGGCCAATCCGTGAACACCACCGATTCCGCCGTCCGGGTCACACACGTTCCTACGGGCATCGTCGTGGCCATCCAGAACGAACGCTCCCAGCTGCAGAACAAAGAGACGGCCCTTACCATCCTGCGTTCCAAACTGGCTCAACTGCAGCTGGAACAGCACGCGACAGATTTACGTAAACTGAAGGGTCCGAATGAACAGGCGGCCTGGGGCAACCAGATACGTAGTTACGTGCTGCATCCATACAAACAGGTAAAAGACCTCCGTACCCGCCAGGAAACTTCAGATGCCGAAGGAGTTCTAGACGGTAATCTTGACGATTTCATCACGGCTTATCTGGAACAGAACATCAGCCAATAAGTTGACAAAAGTTCATAAAATTGCTATAATGAGTTTTATGGCTAATAAATTACTTGGCTCATATGAAGCTCCTGCCGCATTACCCGAAGAACAGCAGGCACTGGTCAGTCCGGAATGGCAAGCAGAAGCAAGCCAACTCCTGGACAGGTTCATAGCTTTCGTAGAAGGCGGCGGCCAAGGTGGAGCCCCCGCATTTACCCAAGTGGAGGCACATAGTGAAAAAGACGAGGCGGAACGCGATGAGTTTATGCGGCAACTGAGCTGGTGGAGCGGTCTGGATATCGAGACCCGTTTGAATAATGCCGAACTTGCCTGGAAGACAGGCGGGGATGGACGCGTGGTCGTTAAACCATGGATGAAGGCGAGTCTGGGTTTAGATAATCCTACGGAGGACTTTACCGTTACGCAAGGCGGTATCCGCCGTGATATCCCGCTAGGCGCCGATGATAACAATACGGTTTATTGGCTGCATGAGCGGGAATTTCCCAATGTGGTCGACGAAGGCCGCGAACGCTACAACCGTGTCGTATACTTTTCTGCCGCTCCATTGGTCTACACTCAACCCGAAGCTTAAGCGCAACACTCGTTTGTTATACTATAGTATGAATGATTCTTCTTGATAGGGTAACGAAGGTATATAACCGTAACTCCACGGCGCTGGACCGCGTCTCTTTGCATGTCGAGCCAAAGGAATTCGTCATCATCATCGGTGCCAGCGGCGCAGGCAAGAGCACGCTGCTAAAGCTGTTGACGCGCGAGGAGCGCCAGACCAGCGGCAAGATAGTCATCGGCGGGATTGATTATGACAAACTGAAGGATAGGAACATCCCGCTGCTGCGCCGTAAGATAGGCGTGGTATTCCAAGACTTCAAGCTGCTTCCTAACAAGAACGTCTTTGAAAACGTGGCATTCGCACTGGAAATCGTCGGCTATGGCAATAATGAGATAAAGCACACTGTGCCGCGGGTGCTGGATATCGTGGGGCTAAAAGGCAAGGAAAAGCGCATGCCGCTTGAACTATCGGGCGGCGAGCGCCAGCGCGTGGCAATCGCGCGGGCCATCGTGCGCCAACCCAAGATACTCATTGCCGATGAGCCCACCGGCAATCTGGACCCTAAATACGCCTGGGACATCATCAAGATATTGGAAAAAATCAACCGCTATGGCACCACCGTGGTACTGACCACACACAACCAGGAAATCGTGAATAAGCTCAAGCGCCGCGTCATCACCATCAAGGACGGCCGGATAGTCAGCGACCGCGCCAATGGCGAATATAATAAAGAGGCACCCAAGCAATGAGGCACAAATTCATAACGCTCGGCCGCATCATCAAGGCCGGGGCGTTGAACTTCATGCGCAATGCCACGCTGGCCATCGCCGCTATCGCCGTGATGGTCATTACACTGACCATCGTATTGTTCTCATTGGTCGCTAACGCCACCTTCGGCAATACCATCCGCCAGATAACGGATAAGATTGACGTGTCGGTCTTTTTGAAGGATTCCGTGACCAAGGAGCAATCTGACAAGCTGGTCAACGACCTGAAGGGGATTGAGAACGTCAAATCAGTCGTCTACCAAAGTAAGGCCGATGTCCTGAAAGAGCAGCAGAAGCCCACCGACAATAACCTCGACCTACAACTGGCGCTGGCCCAGATAGACAATCCGTTCCCAGCGACCATACACATCAAGCCGAAAGACCCGAACAAATTGCAAAATATCCAGTCCTATCTGGAGAAACCGGATATCAAAGCGCTCCAATCCAACAAG
Organism: Saccharimonadales bacterium (SeqCode); assembly: GCA_035480495.1. Lineage (GTDB taxonomy): Bacteria > Patescibacteriota > Saccharimonadia > Saccharimonadales > DATIHP01 > DATIHP01. The sequence goes on along the minus strand of DATIHP010000097.1, from coordinate 7,095 downwards.
ACCTCGTACTCCGGCGACAAAAAGACAGCGCTGGACAATATTACCAGAAGCACCAAGTTTCTCCGCCAGGCGGGACTGGTCGGCGTGCTGATATTCGCGCTGGTCTCCATGCTCATCATCTTCAATACCATCCGGATGGCCATTTTCAACCGCCGCGATGAACTGCAGATTATGCGGCTTTTAGGTGCCAACACGTTCTATATCCGCGGACCGTTCGTGGTAGAGACCATCATTTATGGCATTATCTCAGCCATCGTCTCTTTGACACTGGTGAATGCGCTGTTCGCGGTGTCGTCGTCGGCTTTTGCGGCAAGCAACTTCGGACTACTCGACATCCAGTTCGCCAATGATTACTTCAGAAAGTACTTCTGGATAATTTTGGCCGCGCAGCTGGGGCTTGGTATACTGATAGGAGCCGTGTCATCCATCATTGCTACGCGGCGTTATCTGAAATTCAAATCCTCCAAATAAACATGCCTTCCACACCAGCTGCGCAGAGCTCAGGCCAAGCCTGACCTTTGCGCAGCTTCTTGGCCTCTTGCACATTTTTCTGTTGCGTTACTCCTGGGCAGTACCACTTGTACAGCCCAGTTCGTTACTCACAGAGAAAATGCACCAGCGGCTCAAGTGTGAAACGCATAGCGCAGGAGGGGTTGGAGGGTATTGATTTAATAGGGGGTAGGTGGTATGATGTTTATGGTTAAAACCAAACAAAAAATGAAAACTAGAAAAGCCCGTATCATCCAAAGTCTGTTGGTGGCCGCCTCGACGGCCGTTTTGGCGTTCGGTTTTGTAATCTCACCCCTGGTGCGTGCCGATAGTTTTGATGAGCAAATCAAACAGCTCCAAGCCGACAGCAACGCCAAACAGCAGAACGTGAACCAGCTACAAGTGCAGGCCGACAGTTACCAAGGCGAGATAGACCGGCTGCAGACACAGATTAATGCTGTCCAGTCCCAGATACGCGAGAACCAGGCCAAACGCGACGACTTGCAAACTAAGATACAAGCTGCCGAAGACGAACTGGCCAAGCAGAAGGTATTATTGGGCGAAAACATCAAGGCTGTTTACGTGGAAGGCCAAATAAGCACACTGGAGATGCTGGCTTCCAGTAAGGACTTAAGCCAGTTCCTGGACAAGCAGCAGTACCGCGATACCATCCAACAGAAGATACGCGACACACTGGACAAGATAAACGCCCTGAAGGCCCAGCTTAAAGAACAGAAAACTGAAGTTGAAAAGCTGTTAGCCGACCAAGAGGCCATGAACCAGCAATTGGGCGCTGCCCAAGCCCAGCAAAGCGCGCTATTGTCTTATACCGAAGATCAAAAGAATCAGTTTACGGCCCAGATACGCGCCAATAGCGCCAGCATTGCCGATTTGCGCGCTCAGCAGGCTGCCGCTAACCGCCGTTTAGGCGGTAGTGCCGAAGCGGGTGACCCGAACCATGGCGGCTATCCGAACTATCTCTATGCGGCCGCTCAAGACAGCCTGATTGACCCTTGGGGTATGTATAACCGCGAGTGCGTCAGCTACACTGCCTGGAAAGTCTATCAAGCCTACGGACATATGCCATATTGGGGCGGACGCGGTAATGCCAATCAGTGGCCGGGCGATGCCCAGGACGATGGTATTCCCACCGGTTCTACGCCAAAAGCCGGTGCCGTCGCTATCTCGATGTCCGGTTATTACGGCCATGCTATGTGGGTGGAAGCCGTCTTTAGCAACGGTTATATCCGTGTTTCCCAAATGAACTATGACTTGGCTGGGCACTATAGCGAGATGACTATCAACGGCAGCGGCCTCACATATATCTACTTTAACTAGTAATTGAGACACCCATGCGCGGCCCATTCGGCCTGTAGCACAGGCGAATAGGACCTCCGGCTTGGGTTTCTCATCGCAACTACCCCGAATAAATCGGGGTTTTTGCTTTGCAAAATCGTTGCTGCTCTTCCCAAAACTGAATAAATTAGGAACCTCCAGAGCCCGGGGGAAGACCATAGCCTGCCGGCTTGCCCGTGCTCTCAGGTTTGGGCTTATGGTTGTCGTGTATAATGTACTGGTCTAAAGGGGATACACACACGTGCCGCCGCAAAATCCAGTGCAGCAAAAGCCAAAACTAAGACGGGCCAGACCAGTCCTGAGGACGTTTATTTATTCAATTCTTGCCGGATTGATATTCCTGGCGGGTCTGGGTATCGGCGATGGACGGATTATCTTGTCCAAAGACCAACTTTTCAGAAAAAGCGTACAAAAAAACGCACCAGCCAGGCTGGATTATTCATCGGTGCAGGAGGTCTACGATGCGCTGCGCAAGGATTATGACGGCCAACTGGACACGACCAAGCTGTTGGACGGTCTGAAAGCCGGTCTGGCAACTGCGGCAGGGGACCCCTACACCGAATACCTCAACAAGGACGCTGCCAATGACTTTAATCAACAGCTGAATGGCACGTTCACCGGCATCGGTGCGGAACTTAGCAAAGACGACAAAGGCAATCTGGTAGTCATCTCGCCCATCGCCGGTTTTCCGGCAGAGAAGGCGGGCCTGAAACCCAAGGATATCATCGCGGAGATTGACGGCACGACCACTAACGGCATGTCCATCACTGATGCAGTCAACAAGATACGGGGTCCCAAAGGTACTACCGTGAAACTGCGTATCATCCGTAACTCTGCCCAGGACATCACGCTTAATATTACCCGGGATCAGATTACCGTGCCGAGCGTCACCAGCAAGATTTTGGACGGTAACATCGGTTATCTGGCCATTTCACGCTACGCAGAAGACACGGCAGACCTGGCCACCAAAGCAGCCAATGATTTCAAACAGAAAAACGTCAAAGGCGCCATCCTGGATGTGCGCGGCGACCCGGGCGGTCTGCTGGATGCGGCCGTCAGCGTCAGCAGCCTGTGGCTGGACCCGGGCAAGACCATCCTGCAGGAACGGCGGGACAATGTGATTATCCGCAGCTATGTGGCCCAAGGCGTACCGGTGCTGAAGGGTATCCCCACGGTCGTTCTCATTAATGAAGGCAGTGCCAGCGCGTCGGAAATCACGGCAGGCGCCCTGCATGATAACGGCGTGGCCAAGCTCATCGGTGTGAAAAGCTTTGGCAAGGGCAGCGTGCAACAGCTAGAGAAACTGACAGACGGCGGCGTACTTAAGGTCACCATCGCTCGCTGGTATACGCCGAACGGCGTGAATATCAACAAAGATGGTATCAAACCCGATACCGAAGTCAAACTGTCTGACGATGACGCCAAAGCCCAGAAAGACCCGCAACTCGACGCCGCCACGGCAGCTTTGAAATAAAACCATTCACCGCCTCATTACATTCAGCTTAGTGACTACCTTTCTTTGGTTGCAAAGAAAGGTAGCAAAGAAACAACCGGCGACTTCCGGTTCTTGTTGGCTCTAGTTGTCAAATACTACCATGCTCAACGCAAACGCTTCGCTGAGCGTATTCGCTCTAATGGTAGCTTTGACAACTCCGCCTTCAGGAACCTCCAGAGCCGGGATAAAAATCACAAACTAAGTCTTTATGGAACGGGCTTATGCTTGCAATATATAAATAAGTATGGTATAGTGTAAGCATGAAAAAAGCAGATTCACCTGAATTAGGTCCAAAAAAACTAGGAGATACTCGCGGACATGCAGTCACATTTATGCCCGAACGAGGCACTCTAGACATGCTCAAAGGATTAGCAGTGATAGACCAGATTAAAGATCCAGAAGTAACATTGGCTGACGAGATGCGTGGTGCCGTACAGGCATATGTGGATATGCGTCGCAGTGCTCCAACTTTTCAAACTGAAGTTAAGGAAGCCATGGAAAGCCAAGAGCATGCTCTTACATTGCTCAACCACGAGCAGCCAACAGAAAGATAATAGTTTACTCTGCCTGCAGAGGGTAAAAACAAAAACATATGGTGATAATTAACACTTGCGCTTAAGAGGTGTTATAGGGTAGTATCTATCAGGTAATAAATAGAGAGCGGGGCGAGGATGGCAGCAAAACGCCAGACTAAATTTATATTTGTTACAGGTGGTGTGCTTTCCGGACTTGGAAAGGGTATCACAGCCGCCTCTATTGGCAACCTCTTAAAAGCCCGCGGCCTGCGCGTAAACCTCCAGAAATGCGACCCTTACCTCAATGTTGACGCCGGCTTGCTGAATCCGCGCGAACACGGCGAATGCTTCGTTACTAAGGATGGCGCAGAGACCGACCTGGACCTGGGCCATTACGAGCGCTTCGTAGATGAGGAAATGACCTCCGCTAGCAGCCTCATGAGCGGCCGGGTACTTCTGAAACTTATCCAAGACGAACGCGCCGGCAAGTTTGATGGGGATGACGTACAGATTATCCCGCATCTGACAGGAGCGATTCAGGACTGGATTGTGAAAGCAGGCGAGGGTTACGACGTACACATCGTGGAAATCGGCGGTACGGTCGGCGACTACGAGTCACTATCTTTTGTTGAGGCAGTCCGGGAATTAGGCGTCAAAGTAGGCTTGGACAACTGTGCCTATGTCCACGTGGTGTATCTACCATATCTGGGAGCCAGCAATGAGACCAAGACCAAACCGGCTCAGAATTCGGTCCGCGAACTGCGCGGCTTAGGTATAGCGCCGGATATCCTGGTGGCGCGCAGCGAAATCCGCGCCTCTGACGCCGCCATCCAGAAATTAAGCCTCTTCAGCGGCGTGCCGGTAGAAGCTATCGCTTCGCTGCCGAACGCCAAATCCATCTATGAAGTGCCACTCACGCTGGAAGACGCCGGTATCGCCGATGTCATAGTCGACCATTTGGGATTGAAAGCCAAAAAGCCGGACCTGAAAGCCTGGCGCGCCGTAGTAAATATGGCTACCGGCAATCACAAGCGGACGCTCCGTATCGGTTTCGTGGCTAAATACATGGATAACACGGACACGTATATGTCGGTATTCGAGGCGCTTAAAGCCGCTGCTTGGCACAACGGCGCCAAGGTAGACATCCAATGGATAGATGCGTCTAAGTATGACGAACCGGGTGCGGACATCGCGCCTATCCTTAAGGGTTATGACGGTATCGTCGTACCTGGCGGGTTCGGGCAGCGGGGCTTGGAAGGCAAGATAAAAGCCGCCCAATATGTCCTTAGGACCAAGACGCCATACCTGGGGCTTTGCCTGGGGCTGCAGATGGCGGTCATAGCTGCCGCCCGCAACGCCGGTATTGCTGACGCTACCACGTTTGAACTCAACCCTGACTCGCCGCATGTGGTCATCAATACCATGGCCGAACAGAAAGGCTTATTGCAGACTGGCGGCACCATGCGCTTGGGCGATTACGACTGCGTCTTGGAAAAGGGCAGTCTGGCCGCCAAGACCTACGGCACGACCAAGATTGTAGAACGCCACCGCCACCGCGGCGAATGCGATAACAAATACCGTGACCAGTATGAAAGCTGGGGTATCCGCGCCACCGGCATCAACCCGGAGAACAATCTGGTAGAGGTAATCGAGGGCATCGACCATCCATTTCTGCTGGCCAGCCAATTCCATCCCGAATTCAAATCCCGACCCAACCGTCCGCACCCGATGTTCGAGGGGTTCATCGCCGCCAGTTTGAAGAATTCAGCCAAGTAAGGTAGCATAATCACTATGGATAACCCGCAAACATCGACACCCGGCAAACACCCCAAGAAAATCCTCCTTGTAGAAGATGATGACGCGCTGGCTAGCGTTTACCAAGTCCGTTTGCAGGCCGAAGGCTTTGATACCAAGCGCGTCCCCAACGGGGAAGACGCCTTAGCCGTTGCGCTGGAATACCACCCGGACCTGATATTACTTGATGTCATGATGCCTAAGGTTAGCGGCTTTGACGTGCTGGATATCCTGCGCAACACGCCAGAAACCACCAATGTGAAGGTCATCATGCTGACGGCTCTGAGCCAGGATAGCGATAAACAACGTGCTGAATCATTAGGGGTGGATGATTACCTTGTCAAATCACAGGTCGTCATCGCCGACGTCGTCGACCGCATCAAATCCCACCTTGGCATTTAGACGCTTATATGCTATAATAGGTTCATGGTTGTAGTACCAGGTAATATTCCAGAATTGGGCACACCCGCGCTTTTAGACCTGACATTTTCAGAACCCCACGTGCGGGAGACCGGCCACATGCCTAAGGCTCTTCACGAGCTTACAGGTAGGCTGGACAGCATAGCGGAGAACGGAGAGGTTGGAGTAATCTATCCTATGCCTCTGGGGTTCACCGCCAGGGATGCATTCCATGAATTCGATAAACCGGGCGATCGCGATGAACTGGTCATCTCAGTGCTTAACAATACCGAGCATCGTGAGCCCTCTACTGGTGATGGCAGTGTTCCGGGCCAGCTAACCATCGTATATAAGAAGTTCTATAAGGGCGAGCCTTTCGCTTTTCTAGTCGCGAAACCACGGGAAGAAAACGGTACGGTCGGCCGGGGCGTACTTGGCTTCTCAGCCTATAAAGATACATTACCTGTAGCACCGCCCAGAGAAACTGCTTTTGAGTATCCGGATGAGGCTACATTGGCCAGACGAGCTCAAGTAGCGGTCGGCGTCGCTGGCATCATGGGACCGGCATTCCGTCTTAATCGCACCATCAACAAGCATAAAAAATAGTCAGCGTCCGCTGTTGCTAATAGCAGGTCACTTGATTGACTTTTTACAAAGCTTGTGCTAATATATAAACTATGAGCGAAACATCACCAGGCAACACAAAAAAACCTAAATTTTCTCGGGCAAGACAACTTGCTAAATTAGTATTGGCAGGTCCAGAAAACAAAATCCATGATAATTTGTTAAGCGGCGCAACGTATGACGAAGCAAGCGCAGAAATAGGCAAGTTACGAGACGTGTTTCGTGCAGACCAAGGTCCAGTCGGCACCATAGCCCGTAAGTTAGATAGTCTTACGGCAATACGCCAGCAAAATTTGCCAGAGGGCGTCCAGATGAAGCCGGTAACAGAATTTCATACAGGAGGCAAAGCGCTAGCGATAAAAGGTCACGTACAAGTTCTTACCTCCGCGTTAGCTCCTAATGTGAAGTACGGTGCCATTCTGC
>DATIHP010000096.1:0-5466 GCA_035480495.1 Saccharimonadales bacterium (SeqCode) | reverse complement strand
TTTTCTCCCGTCTGGACATCTCCGCGCCACCTAGCCGTCCGGCTATCTCAATCCTGATGCCTTTGGCGCCGGCACGCATCGTAGCGGCAGCTGATGATTTGACGGCCCGACGGAAAGCGATACGGCGTTCCAGCTGGTGGGCGATATTTTCAGCGACTAATTTGGCATAAAGTTCGGGTTTTTTGATTTCTTCTATGTTGACCCGCGTCGGAATACCGTAGATTTTTTCAACGGCAGCCTTGAGCTCCTGGGCACCAGTGCCGCCGCGGCCGATGACGACACCGGCTTTGGCGGTCGTGATAGTCACGGACACCAGATTCGGTGAGCGCTCGATATCAACCTTGTTGATGCCACCGCGGCTCCCGACTTTTTTTTGTATCATACGGCGCACTTCCAGGTCCTGTGTCAGGAACTGGGTATAATCGCGCTTGTGTGCGAACCACTTGCTCCGCCAGTCCTTGTTGACTTGCAGACGCATGCTGATGGGGTTAACTTTTTGTCCCATTATTTGGCCTCTTTCTTTGGTGCTGTCGGTTTCTTAGCTACCCGGATTTCACCGTCAACTTCGACATATATATGGGAACTGCGGCGTAGGAAGGGTAATGCCCGGCCATGGGAAGCAGTGCGGTAACGCTTGATACTGGGACCGGAACTGACCCGGATAGCGGTTATCTGCAGACTCTCCGGTTTGTAATTGTGGTTATGGTCGGCATTTGCGCGGGCACTTTCAATCACTTTGCGCACTGCCAAGGCTGAACGCCGGGGCGTATGCTCCAGGATAGTTATGGCGTCTTCCACGCTGCGACCGCGCACCAGGTCGGCTACGACGGCGACTTTACGCGGACTCATGCGGACACCTTTGGCTTTCGCGGTTACACTCATGACGTCGTACTACCTTTCGCCAGTTTGCCACCGTGGCTGCGGAATTTGCGAGTCGGGGAAAATTCGCCCAGCTTATGGCCCACCATGTTCTCGGTAATGAATACCGGTACATGGACTTTGCCATTGTGTACCGCGATGGTCTTACCGACGAATTCCGGGCTGATAGTACTAGCCCGTGCCCATGTCTTTATGATGGTGCGGTCCTCGGCACCCAATGCAGCCACTTTCTTGGCCAGCTTAGGGTCGATAAATGGTCCTTTTTTAAGTGAGCGCGACATGGGTTATTTCCTCTTCCCGACGTGGCGGGACTTAACGATGAATTTGTTGTCAGCTTTGCGGCTGCGGGTCTTATAGCCAAGCGTCTTCTGCCCCCATGGTGTGCGCGGGTCCTTACCGATACCGTGCCGCCCGCCGTCACCGCCCCCGTGCGGATGGTCGGCCGCGTTCATAACGACGCCTCGGACACTTGGGCGGAAGCCTTTGTGGCGTGTACGGCCCGCTTTGCCAAGCTTCATATTCTGATGCTGCTCATTACCGATGACGCCGATACTGGCCGTGCATTCCACGTGTACGGAGCGGACTTCGCCGCTAGGCAATTTGACTTGGGCGTACGTTTCCTCACGAGCGACCAGCTGGGCGCTTGCGCCGGCAGAGCGGACCAGTTGGGCACCTTTGCCAGGAGTCAGTTCGAGTGCGTGGATAAGGCTGCCGACGGGGATATTCTTAAGCGGCAGGCGGTTACCGGTCTCAATGGCGACCTCATCACCGGCGACTATTTTCTGGCCGACTTTCATGCCTTGGGCAGCAATGATGTAGTGGTAATTGTTATTGCTATCTTTGATGCGGGCTATGCGGGCACTGCGGTTCGGGTCGTATTCTATATGTTCAATGACAGCTTCCGTTCCGGCAGCCAGCTTGAAGTTCATGATACGGTAAAATTTGCGCACGCCGCCGCCACGGTGGCGCGTCGTTATGCGTCCCATGTTGTTCCGCCCGGACTGCTTCTTTTTGATAACGGTCAAAGATTTCAAAGGCTTACGGGTCGTGATATGGTCCATATCCTGCGTGGTCATGCCGCGCCGTCCTGGAGTGGTGGGTTTGTATGCTTTTATTGGCATTTACTTTTTCTCCTTTTTATTGGAGTCAGCTTTTTCGTCCTCTTCACTCGCGAACACAGCGATGCTATCGCCAGCCTTGAGCGTGACATAGGCCTTCTTTACATCCGGGCGTTTGCCAAAGGTTTGGCGGCCGCCCTTACGGACGGTGCGCATCAGCTTGCCCTTGACGTTGGCAATATTGACATCCAGCACGCTCACAGCAAACTGTGACTCGACGGCTTTGGCCACCAGCAGCTTGCTGGCACCTGTAGGTACCTGGAAGACATAGACGTTCCGATTTTGGGCCAGCCCATAGGATTTTTCGCTGACACGCGGTTTAAGAGTCATGGATTTGTCCATATTACTTAGCTCCCCCTAACCATTCATGTACGACAGCAAGCGCTTTCTGGCTTAACGCCACCGCATCTGCGTTCATAACGTCGTATACGTTCAGATATTTGGCTTGGACCAGTTTTACATCAGGGAGGTTAGCGGTTGCGCGGACAATCATGTCATCCTTGTTGTCTACGGCCAGTAAGATGTTACCTGTCGCGCCAATCTTGTCTAACAATTTGGCTGCCTGGGCGGTCTTGCCATCTTTTGCCTCGATGCTCTCAATAATAATGACCTTGTTATCGGCCGCTGCCATGCTCAATGCTTGGCGGATAGCCTGGCGTTTGGTCCCCGTGTTCATCTTGTGGGTATAGTTTTCGTTACCAGTCGGGCCGAAGACAACGCCTCCGCCTCGCCAGATAGGATTGCGCGAAGAACCGAACCGGGCGCGGCCGGTGCCTTTTTGTTTCCATGGCTTCCTACCGCCTCCGCTGATAAGACCACGGGTCTTAGATCGGGCCGCGTTGGTACGGCCATTGGCCAGATAGGCGACATATGCTGCCTTAAGCAGCTCATCATTCTTTGCCGTGACATTAAAGACGGACTTGTCCAGTTTGGATGGGGTTGCGGCCTTCGTACCGCTCTTGGTATACGTTGCGGTTGCCATCTTAGCCTTCCCCCTTGATAAGCACGATGCCTTTGCGAGGACCCGGAACGGCACCTGTCACGCCAATGACATTATGTTCCATATCTACAAGCGCTACTGTCAAGTTCCGCACTGTGACTTGTTCGTCACCCATCTGCCCGGCCATTTTTTTGCCTTTGAATATCTTCTGTGGGTACATGGAACCGATAGAACCCGGCCGTCGGTAGGAACCGCCGCCATGGGTCTTGCGCCCGCGATGAAAGTTATGCCGTTTGATTGTGCCGGCCCAGCCCTTGCCTTTGCTATTCGCGGTCACATGGACTTTATCGCCCACACTAAAAACGTCGGCTGCGAGTTGCGAGCCGACGCTTAGTTCTTCTGCCAGTTCTGTAATACGGATTTCACGGGCGAGCTTTGGCAGGGACTTTGAGGCTTTAAAGTGTCCTGTCTGGGCTTTGCCCATCTTCTTTACTTTCTCAGCCCCGAGTTGGACGGCCATATAGCCGTCGGTCTCATCAGTCTTTATCTGTGTCACGACATTCGGTTCAGCCGAAAGCAATGTCACAGCACGCATAACACCATCTTCCGTGATGGTGCTGGTCATACCGATCTTGCGTGTAATCAATGCCTTCATACCTTCCTTAAAGCGTCTTCCGTTTGGCAATCAGCCGATGGGATAGACATAAAATGATTGGTCGCCGCCGGTTTTCGCCTCTGTTTGAGCAGAACGAACCTAACTCACAGACCAATTCATTTTTTTAGATACCATAACAGATTACCATGCGACGCTGACATCTGTCAATATGTTGCAAAAACCACAAACAACAACTACGGCTCAGGGTTATAGGATGGCAGCTTGCAGGCCCGTATGCGACCAGAATCCTACCAAGCAGGCGATGAGCAATATGGCGAACTCTATCTTCCTATCTATCTGAAAATGGTCATGCAATGCAAATGCCCCGCCAACCAAGACGCCGATTGGCAACGGTATCTGCCGGGTCAAGCCAGTGTCAGTCAACCACAACCACTGGGAACCGATAATAAGATACAGGACAATCTTGAGCACATAGACGCCGTCCAGCTCCTGCCGCGGTTTTTTTCTGGTTTTTATCTTTGATTTAGCCATAAGGGGCATTGTATCACTCCACCAATAGGGAGAAAAATTACAGATATGTCACTGACACAATAGGACATGTCAAAAATCGCTGCCATTCATTGTACTTTTGCGTAAAACGGCAGAGTCCTCTCAGCACCAGCGGTTCGTCTATAACAATTGGCTCAGGTAGAGTGCCCTCGCAGCGAGCAAAATCTCTATACTTATCCGAGTAAGGCTTTATGCGTACTTTTGGTTTGTTGATACGTGTAACAAGTACTTGCTCGCCAACTTTTTCCAATAAACATGCCCCCATCAAGTTTAAGGGCTTATCATAGCTCTGGATTATACCTAGTGTTGCATCACTACCCATCCAGTCAAACATTCCGGCATCTACGACCGTTCCTGCCTCCTGAATTCTACGAACCCGTGCATCAACATCCTCAAAAGTTGGAATAATTATGCGTGGCTCAGCACTTGCAGCAACATTTGTTTCTAGTGTTTCTAGGGCTGTCATTGTTTCTCTTTAAACTCTACTTATTCCAATGATAGCTCTTTAAAAAGCAAAAACAAGTATTTTATGTAATGACACCGGCACGTTTTGCTGCCTCCAGCGCTTTTGGGAACATAGAATGCCGTGGCGAAGGCAGCGTTGCCTCCGTGAACCACGCTATCTTATCAATCTTGTGCGGTTCGCCGATTTTCACGGTTTGTGGGTCCACTCTCACCACATGCACCAGGGCTATCCAGTGCGTCTTATTGCCTTGATGTTCGCGGTGGGCCTCGTACGCATGCACGAACTCCATATCCAGCGCTTCTGTGCAAAGCTCTTCCTTGATTTCGCGCCGCATCGCCTCGTCAATTGATTCGCCGAATTCCAGCGCGCCGCCGCAGATATCCCAGCGTCCTTGCTCGTCACGGGCTTTCGCTCCGCGTTTCATCAGCAATATATTGCCCTCGCCATCATGGATAATGCCGCAGACCGATACGCCAATATGGTCGATACCGCGCCTTAGGTCCGTTTCTTCATCAGCAAACTTAACCATCACTCTAGTTTATACTCGTTTAGCCATCAAAAATGAACTAAGAACTATTTTTTGTAGGTACCTTCGCACTCTGGTGTGGTAGGAGCGGGAATACCGCCGTCGGCGCGCAGCGTAGGGTCAGGGTCTGTCGGGACTGCTCTAACAGCCGCATAAGCCACCCATCCGGTCCGATTCGCCAAATGGAACCAAACATCACTGTTCCAAGGCTCCGTTGGATTAGGAAATGGCTGGCCGTGAACCCAGCCATTGACAGCCACTATTTCATTCCCAGCAAATCCAGGTTCAATCTTCGCTGCCAACACATTTGGTTCTGTTCTCACTGAAGCTCCAATGGGTGCCCAGCGGTTTTGCGCGAAAACGCCGAATTTT
>DATIHP010000095.1:0-1988 GCA_035480495.1 Saccharimonadales bacterium (SeqCode) | reverse complement strand
AATCTGGACACTGAACACCTGGATATCGTGTCGATCCTGCATCATGAGCTCAGCCCTGAACAGCTCAAAAAGATAAAGGGCATACAGCCGGAGCCCTTCGCCGCCGGTAGTTTCGGGCAGGTTTATTACGGGCAACACAGCGACGGCACGGCGATTATCATCAAAGTCATCCGACCGATGGTACGCCAGCTGCTGCCATATGATTTAAAACTACTTGGTATCTTCGCTAAGCGTTATTACAACCGGCTGCTTCCTAATATGGACTTCAATTTTACGGATGCGGTGAAAGATTTTACCAATTCCACGTTGCGCGAAACGGACTATGTGGCCGAGACCGCCTTTGCTGATGAGCTATATCACTACTATGAACACAGCAAAAAGCTAGTCATACCCAAGACATATACCGACTTATCGACACCGAATATGATAGTGCAGGAATATGTTGGCGGCATCTCCGCTGCACAGTTAATCAAACTTCAACATCAAGGCGTCGATCCCAAGACATATGTGAAGGAGCAGGTCGGCTCTGATTTGGATGTGCAGCTTGGTGTGCTAGGTGTCGAGATGCTGGCTGGCGTTTTCAATCTTCCGCGCATACAAGGGGACCCGCACCCCGGTAATATCCGTTTGCTACCTGACAACAAGGTCGGTATGATTGATTTCGGCATCGCTGCCGCAACCCCGCAGAACAAAGCGGCTTTCTTTGGTCTCTTGAGCGAATGGAACCGTCTGTATAGCGACAATACCCGTATCGGTAATCTGTTCGAACAATTCATCCGCTTTTTTGTAAGCGATCTGTACCGTGCCCTCAAAAAATTAAGTACCATGCGGGCAGATAATGCGGCCAATGATAGCGACTTCACGCGGCATGTGGGTAAGATTGCCCAGGAGACTTTCAGTAAGACGGTCGGTACGGCCGATCTGTTGCCGCTGCTACAAGATGGCCGTGTCCTACAGATAATCAATCAGATGGTGAACAAAGATAATCGTTTCGGGCTGGTCATGCGTCTGGATGCGTCTGAGATGATGCGCGCCGCCCAGACCTATATGACGTTGGTTGAAACCCTTGGACGGCGCAATATAGTCCTGCCGTTGGTGTTCGAGGAGGTCGTCGCGCAAGTCGAACGCCAATACCCTGGCCTGGCCCACCAAGACGATGCCACCATGAGCGTGGGCAAAGCGTTGGAAACGGTTACCAATTGGTTAGAGCGCGTGGCCGAACGGGACCCGATATTGTTCCAACAATTATTGAAACGAATCCGGCCCGCTGCGAGTACAATAAAAGATATCAAGGAGCCAAAGCATGCTTAAGGAATTTTTTCTCTTCATCAAATACCCTTACACCGCCGCTATCATCGCCACTATCTGGCTGGGCAGTGCAGCCCTGCTGGCTATGAGCGACGGTCTGTCAATGGTCCATGTCGTGGTTATCAACATGTTTGCCAGCGTGTTCATCGCTTTCTTCGGTTTCTCGGGCAAGAAAGAGCTTTGACGGCTTACCAATCTATTTGATTTGGCCGGCTTGTCTGAAAGCTTCAAAAGCCATGAGGGCGGTGACTTTTGCGTCGTGAAGGGGATGGTGCTGGACGTACGAACCGGCTTTTTTGATTGTGCTTGACAGTTTATGTTTGGACTCGGATTGATGAACGACCTGGAGCAACAGTGACGTCAGGTCCAGGATTGGAAACGGATGCTGCCAATAGCGTTCAGTAAGGTCGGCTTCTTGGCAGTCAAGCAAGAACCGGTACTCCACGGGGTAGCCATTACTAACCACCACATAATCGGCTTGCAGCATGGCTTGGAGATACCAGGCCCAGAACGCTTCGCGCATCTCCACATAGGTGTCGTGCGTCACCGGCATATCCGCTATAGCCGGTAAGACGTTCTCTTTCACCCACGGGTCAATCTGGGTAATCACCCGGCACCTGGCACTAAATTCGTCGTGGACCACGCCGCTTACATCCATCACCACGGCTCCGACCGCAAAA
>DATIHP010000094.1:0-2696 GCA_035480495.1 Saccharimonadales bacterium (SeqCode) | reverse complement strand
GGTAGTTCAAGGTGCGTATTCATCAGTGTCTCCTGAGATGTTACGCGATTTACCAGAAGAAGTGCTAGACGGATTGCAGCAGTTTATTGATTACAGTAATCTTCGAGCGCTCGGCTTTCTTATGCAAATTGGTTGTGAATTGACACTAGAAGAAGTTGAAACCAGGATAGAGCTTACAAAAAGTAATCCGGATTCGGCCTAAATAGACTTTAACTTGGCGGCGAATTTTTGGCGCAGTTTTTGGATTTTGGGGTCGATGACAACCTGGCAATAACCCTGGTTCGGATTGTTATTATAAAAATCCTGCATATCTTCATCCGCAGGCCAGAACTTTTCATAAGACTTTAATTGGGTCACGACCGGATCCTTATAAAGAGAAGGGGCAAAGTTACTAATCATATCTTCCGCAACTTTCTTCTGCGTATCGTCATGATAAAAGATGACTGAGCGGTAAATCTCACCGACATCCGGACCCTGGCGATTCAGCGTAGTGGGGTCGTGCATGACAAAAAATATCTCTAACAATTCCTTATAACTGATTACTTTGGAGTCAAAGCTTATCTGCACGACTTCCGCATGGCCGGTCGTCATGGTATATACCTCGCTGCTAGTGGGGTTGTCGGTATGGCCGCCGGAGTAGCCGGAAACAACTTTCTCCACGCCCTTGATGCGTTGGTAAAAGGCTTCCAAGCACCAGTAACAGCCACCGCCTAACGTTGCTAACTCACTCATACCTAAAGTGTACGGCCATGCGCTCAATTGAGCAATCTGGGGTTTCATTTATTCATCTGATATACTCCTAGTTATGGCTACAACTACAAGAAGATCTAAGGCAAAGACAAAAACCGCTAAAAAGACAACCGCAAAAACTACCGTTAGCAAGGCAGTCGTGAGCGCAGGAGTAGACAAAAAGACGGTTCAGACCGGACTAAGTTCACTTAATACACTTAGCATCATCATGGCGTTAGCGCTGGCCGGTGTGGCCGGATTCTTCATGAACCATACCTCATACCAGCTGTTCACGGGCTTATTGACCAAGGATGAACTGGCTAGCAAAACGACGACCGTATTCGTACCCGCCGTACACGCGGTTTACGACTTAGAGTTGCGCTGGGCGTTGGTGGCTATCCTGATTCTATCTGCTATCGTGCCGCTGCTATACCTGACCCGGCTGAAAAGGCAATATGCCGATACGCTGAAATCCAAGGTTAATCTGATGCGGTGGATAGATATGGCCGTGATAAGCGCGTTGATGGTAGAGGTCATCGCACTAGTGAGCGGCGTGCAGGACATCGCGACGCTCAAACTCATCGGTGTATTCATAGGTGTTACGTGTGTGCTGGGTTGGCTGTCTGACAGACAAAACGCCACCGGCACCAAGCCAGTCTGGACGACGTATGTCGTGAGTCTGGTGACCGGGGCACTGCCTTGGCTGCTCATCGCAACTTATGCCGGCGGTACGCTGCTATGGGGCATGGTACGCAGTCCCTGGTGGGTCTACGCGCTATATGGCACCACGGTTGTCAGCTTCATCGGTTACATCATGAACCAGATGCGCCACATCAAACGGCGCCAGGCCTATGAAGTGACCGAGCGCAATGCGTTGCAGATAAGTCTGTTCGCCAAGATAGCCTTTGCGGTCATACTTATCGTAGGACTCTACAAGAAATAAACGCCCCATATAATGCGGCTGCACCGGTTCTATATAACTGACCACGAACTCAAACACGATTTCTGGCTGCAGGACGAGCGCCTTATCCATCAGTGGCGCAAGGTGTTACGGATGCAACCAGGGCAGGAAGTGGTGCTGTTTGACGGCGTGAACGAAGACCGATTATATAAGTTGGCAGAGCTGACAGATAAAGAAGCCCACCTGCAGCTGGTTACAGAAATGGCCCGTAAAACTCCAGCCAAAGAAGTTTATTTGCTGTTTTCACTTCTCAAAAAAGACAAAAACGACTGGGTTTTACAAAAATGCACGGAACTGGGCGCCAGTCATTTTGTGCCGCTGCTTGCAGACCGTTCGGAGAAGACCGGCTTTAACAGGGAACGGGCTGAAAAGATTATCATTGAAGCGGCGGAACAATGCGGCCGCAGCGACATACCGGCGGTACGTGAACCCATGCATATCACGACTACACTGGAAGAATTAAGCAAAAAAGCAAACCTATATATCTGCGAAGAAGACGGCACTGATGTGGTGGAGTCAATAAGCGGCTCTGTCGGTGTTCTGATTGGCCCGGAAGGCGGCTGGTCTGATGCCGAGAAACAATTGTTCAAAGACAAGCATATCAAGCATCTGAACCTGCATGATTTTACGCTCCGGGCTGAAACGGCCGCCGTAGCCGCGACAGCAAAACTGTTACAATAGTGCCACATGGCAGGTAGCAACTATTGGAAAGAACGCAACAAGCCCTATACTCCGGGGCAAAAGGAAGTTTTTAAAGTCAGCCGCAGTAAAATTGAGCTGTTCATGCAATGTCCGCGCTGTTTCTGGCTGGATGCGCGGCTCAAAATAAAGCGCCCCGACGGCCCGCCGTTCAATATCAACAAGACCATAGACGAACTGTTCAAGAAAGAATTCGACGTCTACCGGGCCAAGGGCGAGCCGCACCCAATCATGACGGACAACCAGGTCAAAGCTATACCGTTCGCGCATGACGACCTGAACAAATGGCGCACCAACTTCACAGGTG
>DATIHP010000093.1:0-3411 GCA_035480495.1 Saccharimonadales bacterium (SeqCode) | reverse complement strand
CAGCGCCATCTTTGCCAGCGCGGCTTTGAGTGTGGCGGCTTATACCTCCAGTGCGGTGGCTTACTTTGTCCTCAATTTCAACGAAGGTTATAAGATTGAACTCTACGGCGAGGTCGGCTTTTACTGTGTCCTCATGTTTATACTGGCCTCGTTCCTCTGGAGCATCACCCGCCCCCGTTCTCGTTAGCGTTAGGCGGCGCGCTGTTCCCGATAATCGGATACAAAGCTGCTCCAACTATCCTCAGCCTCCAAAGGGGCCAAGCCACGAATGTAAGGCTCCAAACGTCTTAACGAGGCGGTGCGCAGCATATTCGCTTCATAAAGATTTTCCGTCAGCGCCATCAGTGGTCCTCTGGGCGCCTCGAATGGTATGCCCTGATTCATCATGCGTGTAAGTAAGCTCATACTTACCCCTGCGCGTTGGAGATCGAAGAATATTTGGAAGGCTTCGTTATCAATTGACCGGTCAGGCGTGAAAATCGCAGGATTATTTTGCAAAGCCAACTTTGAAAGTTGGCGGGCAAGACCCCTTCGCTCAAGAATACGTATCTGCCTTTCCTTCCAGTCTAGAGCATTATCCAACTCAAGTCGGAAGTTGCGCGTAGAGCCAAACTCTATGCTTATCTTGTGCTCCGAAGGTGCCCTGTGCTTACTGCTCCATGCTTCGATATCGGCATATGAGGGGATGCGCGGAAAGCCTGACATCAGACGGGTCACGCCCCACCAGAGCATCATATTTTTATCCCAACCACGGCTTCCGGTTATATAGCCGAGCCTTAGATTCACATTGTGCAGCCCGCCAAATCTTTGTCGGGCCATGTCCAGGGTAAGAGCTTGTTGGCTGTTTAAGTCATCGAAATCTAAAGGACCACCTTGCTTTGCAGCCAGGTCCATAGCGGCGCGCATAGCCCCTTCGTTAGACATAACACGCTTATATTGATAGGTCTCATGCCCAACAAATTTACCGTATTTAAGCACACTTCCAAAGCGACGCTGGGCTACTTCCGGGCTTGGCCCCACATGCAGGCGGCCGGCAATTTCGAGGATTTTGTTTAAAGATGAAACCGGAATGCCGTTGGTGGTACATACTGTCACCAGCCATCTATAATTCTGGCGCCACTGTTCATCGTTCCAGCGATCTAGGACATAGCCATTCACGAAGCCAAGTGCGGCCTGGTATGCTTCGACACTGTCGAAATTCTTCAGAATCTGATTTACGATTGGCGTTCTATCTTCTGCTGAACCGGCCCTTATGTCATCTGTAGTTGGCATAAGCGGAAAACCAAAATCGCGACCTAAAAAGTCAGCATATTCTCTGCCGTTGGTAATGAAGTCTGGCTGTTCCCACTCTTTTGCCGCCTGATAAGTAGGCCGTGGCTCAATACCATTCTCGACACGGTAGTTGGCAATGGTGCCCCATTTGCGTCTGATGAGATGGTCATGCGGGGCAAGTTTGACCCGCGAGAGCACACCTACTTCGTGCTGTCCAACTATATCGACACCTTTCTCCTCCCATACATCTCTCATCCAGTGGGCGTGTTCCTGCCACTGCTCGTCTGACCATCCCATAACATATTTTGTCGTTACACGACCTAATGTATGGTGGAGGTCCGATAAACTGCCGACATGTTGTTCTATGGTGGTCATCCCAGGAATATCAGGTGAGCCGGCTGAGAGCTGTCTGATCTCCGGGCTTGTTAATGGCAAGAGGTTGCCTTCAGCCAGGCGCTGTTGATCAACGTCTCGGTAGACTTCAAGAACACTGTCTCTCGACCACCTCTGCATACCGCATATTTTGATACATTATTGCTCAGTAGGCAATAAGATATCTCAATCTAAACCATATGCGACCAACGCCTAGCTGTTCATAAGTCGCTTGCAATACTGTTCGTTTCATACCATAATCAGCTTGGAAGCATAGCGTGAGAACAAAAAATGCCACGAAACTTTGACCCATCAGACAGGCCTGGTTTCGTGCACCCCGGCGAAACGCCGGATTCTGCAGAGCTGATGCGTCAGCACCGTGTGGCTAATTACTTAGCTCGCGCAACCGACTTGAGGTCGGACGTCTACGAAAAACTACGAACCAGCGGTGCGCTCAGCGAACATCTCGGCTGGGCGGTTTTTGATATCGAGCTGGACGCACTGCCTGCGGACGGTATTTCGGATCCGGTCAATCACAAGGAGGTCGCCCTACTTTATTACAACTTTCCGTCGCCCACTGCCGGCGGTGATAGGCTAATCCCGGTCATACGCATTCTCAGTCGCGAGGCAATCAGAAGCCCGGAGGGTATAGGCTTTCTTAATTATGATTTTTCGCTCGATAAAGACCATGATGCGCAATACCTTGTCGGCAGTTACACACCAATGAGCAACGTTGAGGATATGTACCGGCAATTGTCTCATTTACCACCAGACGATAGACCGCCCCGTACCGACCCGGAAAGCTACATACCGGTTTTTTACATGGAGGAAGGTACCCTCCGATTTATGCAAAAACTGGGATGTGCTGCCTTTGCCCACCGTGTCCCGGGTGAAGTTAACGGTGAAAAAAGAGAAGTAGTACCGTTTGGCGACTGGACAGGGATAGATGACAAGTTAGATGCCCTGTCGGTGGGCGAAACTTTGTTTGATGAAATTGCCAACCGCGAGCCGTCCCACCATAGTAGCGTCGTTTGATAAAAAGGAGTCAACATGTCCCTCGATACGCCCGAAGCATCATTCCAAACCATCGGTGACATTATCGATGTCGCCAGACAGCTTCAGGCGCAACTTGATCTTATAGACGATGCCGCCTTTTTTGAGTCCCACATCCATAGTGGGCTGGCTATACTCAATAGCGCTCCATCGTTACGACGGGTGGCCGGTGCTACGCAGCTGCTTATGCACGCCGACCAAGCTTTTCAGATTGGCCTGGACGCCGATGAGCCCGATGAAATTGAATTCACCCTGGGTAAACTCGAAGATGTCTATTGCGCCGGCGAACTGCGCGACATCGTCTGGATCGGCGCCGTTTCGGTCAATGGTTTTGCCGCCCGGCTGGCTGGCGTGCGGCTGTATGATGCCCCGCACACCCGCCCGCGCCGCATCAACGAACCTCTGACCTTGCCGGTCAAAGATATCCGCAGCTACCTGGTCGCCGCCTAATATGCGCCACATGATATTTTTAGACGCTAGCGTGAACTGTAATTGTTTTTTGAAACTGACGGTGGTTTACTGCGAACTATGAGTAACTCAAATCAAATTGGCCTAGACAGTTATGCGCTGCAGATGGCGCGCGTTGATACAAGATTAACCGCCTTCGAGCGGGTCCATGACCGCGAGCTACAAGCCCGAAATCCATTATCGCGGTTCGTGCTGCACGGCATTGCCAAATACCGGCACTGGCAGGTTGTCGGTGAAGCCCAACTG
>DATIHP010000092.1:0-7459 GCA_035480495.1 Saccharimonadales bacterium (SeqCode) | reverse complement strand
CAACGAGCTTGAAGAAGCCATGCAGACCACACGGGACAGATTCGGTAGCACGAAGATACAGGACGAGAAGGGTCTACAGACCGGTTAACACAGCAACCACATAGAGCGCGATAAGCACAGCGCGTGCGAAGCGATAACAACGAAATGGTTCTAAATATTAAACCGCCTCACGCTCCAGCTATACATATACGGGCAAACATATAGGTATAGCTAAGGAAAAATAAGGAGGAGAAAGAAATGACTAGATACAAAATATTAAGACACGTAACACGGGTAGCTGACTTGGCATTGGACGATTTTTATGACAAAGGGGGGGATGTATACGATTGGCAACTCAAAGCCAGACGCATCCAGGCGCGCAGATGGCGTAAGTTGAAACAACAGCTGGTATAAGCGGCAAAAGCCCGCCTAGAGCTGTAACGGAGGACCCACCACGGATCCTCCGTTTTTTAGATTCGCGTCAAAGCGGCCTTGGTCGTAATCCTCGTCCAACAGTTCATTCAGTTTATCGGCCCCGACGGTATATTCCTGGTTCCGATAGCTGATAATTCCTTGCTCCTGCAATTTTTTCAGTTCTACGCTGGTGGTTTCCCGCGTGAGTCCCATAAAATTAGCCAAGTCCTGTTGGGTCAGGGGCAGGTTTATCTTGACGGTGTTGGCCTTGACGTCCTTACCAAAGCGCAGGGCAAAGAAGTGAATGGTGTGAAGGACCTTTGAGGAAGCTTTTGACTGTTCCAGGGCGTTAATACGCATCTGGTAGTTCAGGTACCTTGTGACGAAGTAATCAAAGACCTCGAACAGCCAGTCCGGATTCTGTTTCAGGAAGGCCATATATTCATCGCGCGGCACGCAGTAAAGGTCACAATCAGTAAAAGCCTCATAGAAGTATTGGGCGTAGCTGACCTTGGAAAACATCCACGCCACCGGTATCAGTTCGCCCTCAATATCAAAACTGATAGGTTTTTCTTCACCTTCAGAGGTAAGGTTATATGTCTTGACGACGCCTTCTTTGATAAGATAGCCGGTGCGAGGCACTTCGTCCTGAACAAGGATGATTTCGCCCTTTGCAAAATGTTGAATCCGGCATTTGTTTAGAAATGTTTGAAGGTCTTCTATGACACTCTCCTTTAACCCGCCACCTATTATTGTAACGTGATTGCAGCTTGCGGCGAATAGTTTAAAACCCCGTTATGTGTGTCTAAGAAGATAAGGAGGAAATGTTGTGTAAAATATTTCGCTGCACCTCTCTCTTGGCTCAGGTAAGCTAGTCCTAGAGTGCCGGCTATAATTAATAAACCGGCGCTCAGCTAGGGAAGGAGTGTCGCATGAAGAAAGTAAAATTTTCACCGAGACCAATCCCACAGGCAAAGACAAGGTTCGAGGAGTTGTATGAGGACTTGTCTGCGGATTGGCGGCTCAAAGCCGAGCGGCTCCAGATGAGACGCTGGTACAAAATCAACAATCGCGCAGCTTAGGACGTTTATCCGCACCCATAAGCGTTTGGCGTTGGTTCATCCATACCATTTCCATTGACCGAAAAGACCGTCTATAATTGCTACTGGCATTAACAATTGGGGTATGCATGAAAATCAACAGACATTATTTATTATGGGCTGCTCTGGGAGTAACCTACGCGGCACTGGCGATATTGATTCCGCCGGACGCCAATGCGTTGCTCAAATACAATCTAAGCGAGACTCAGGCGCGTTTGATAACCCTGACCTGGATATTGCCGTATATCGGCGTATGGTTCGCGGCCTTTTACGGCTATATACGATGCAAAGCTTATGCTGCGCTCATCGCTAAGAGCGCGGACGGCCAAGCCTTAAGCCTGGTAGGAGACGGCCTGATGTGGCTCGCGATAAGTCTGCCCGTCACAGCCATCCTCAGTTCCATTCTGACCTATATGGCTCGCCGCATGCCCAGCTGGCAGGCCCCGACCACTGTCGTTTCCAATTATGTCACGCTCCTATTCTTAATAGCAGGCTTCCTAATCATTTACAAAGGAACCAGCTCTCTGACAAAAATAGTCAAAAAAAAGCCTCAGTCAGGTTGGGAACGGCTCGCCACCGTCGCTTTCATCGTGTTTTCTATCTCCTATATTTACCTGACGCTTTCCAATCCTGCCCGGCAGTTTGCAACTGCTGATTCAGGAGGCAGGGCAGCCTACTATCTGCCCGATTTCCTGCTTGTGACGACCATTATCATGCCTTATCTGTTGGTATGGTACTGGGGGTTCCGCTCCGCTTACCAACTGCACCTTTACCAAAAGAATGTCCGCGGGGTCGTCTATAAATCAAGCCTGAAGTTGTTCGCAGAAGGCATCGCCGCGGTCATCCTGTCATTGATGTCCATCCGGGTACTCGTATCTGTCACGACACTGCTGAGCACGCTCACGCTCAAGCTTATCCTGGTCTTGCTGTACGCATTACTGCTGATGATTTCCGTCGGATATATCCTGATTGCATTAGGTGCCAAGAAACTTCAAAAGATAGAAGAGGTCTGATATCAGAATGCCGCGTCCTAAGGATTTATACCAAGACATAGTCGATATCACGGCTGATTACCTCGGACCCGCCGCGGAGCGTTTCGTTGTGCGCCAGATACAGAACCATGTAGGTAAGACCCCTCAAGCCATAGCCGCGTCGGACATAGAGACGCTGATTACCTGGAGTAAACCGGCTATGGCCCTGCTCACCAGTGATGAATCTATCGTCGATGAGTTCATAGAGCGCCTCAGCGCGCTAACAGGCACGCCGGCATGAGATACCAGTGAAAAAGACCAGTATCACACCTGACACGTTGACGGCGGCGGCCATACCGACGGCTGCTTCGGCCCAAGCGCGAGCCTTAGCGGACGCGCTTTTTTTTAGCATCGGTGACGGAGCCATCCTGACCGATATCGATGGCCGTATCTCTAAGATAAACCGAGAGGCTCTGGACATATTGGGTTATAAGGAAAAAGAAGTGCTTAACCAACCTTTTCTCCATGTTATCCGCAGCACCAACGCGGAAGGCGAACCTATCGACCCGTTAGACAGGCCTATCACACAGGCTTTCGTGACCGGCAAGACCATCTCTACTAAATCTTATTACATAAGGAAAGACGGCAAGATAATACCTGCTTTTATTACCGTGTCCCCTATCATACTCAATAATCTACCGACCGGAGCGTTGCAGGTTTTCAGGGACATTACCGTTGAAGAAGAGATTGACCTGATGAAAAGCGAGTTCATATCCATTGCCTCGCATCAGTTACGCGCTCCGCTCACGGCCGTCAAGACCTATGCCCATCTGTTGACCAACGGATACGCCGGCCCTTTGAACTCTGAACAACAGGCCTTCATAGACATCGTACTGGCGTCTGCAGACCACATGAACTCCCTTATCGATACTTTTTTGGATGTCTCAAAGATAGAGACCGGCAAGCTCAAGATTGAGGCGGCAGTTATCTCACCAAAAAAACTGCTTGAGGAGGTCCTTCAGGAATTTACACCGATAGCCAAACAAGGCAATGTCACGCTGCTCGTAGAAGCGGATACGCACATACCGGCCAAGATTACAGCGGACCCGCTGCTCACCAAAGAAATCTATACCAACCTGTTGTCTAATGCCATAAAATACACACCGGCAAAGGGCAACGTGCGGATTGGGCTGGAACGCCAGAAGGGTAACCTGGTGTTCTCTGTCACTGATACCGGTTATGGTATTCCCTCCTCGCAACAAGATAAGATCTTTCAAAAATTCTTCCGGGCCAGCAATGCCGCATCGGTTGAGGCAAGCGGTTCGGGGTTGGGCTTGTATTTGTCGAAGAGAATCGCCGAGAATATGGGTGGCGACCTGCGCTTCAATAGCCGTGAAGGCCAGGGCACGACCTTTTATTTTATCCAGCCACTGCAGCCACGTAAGGAGTGATATGGATCTAAAAACCCCGTTACGAGCCGCTTATGTAAAAAATCCGACATTGCTTGCGGAGCACTTGGATTATAATAAGTGGTAAGACAGGAGATAAAAGTGGCCAACATATTAATCGTCGAGGATGAAAAGGTCCTACGGGACGCTTATAAACTGACCTTAGAGCGCGACGGCCATAGCATCAGGCTGGCTGCCAACGGAAAAGAGGCCTTGGAGGCCGCGACTGCTGAGCAGCCGGATATCATCTTGCTTGATATCCTTATGCCTGAGATGAACGGACTGGAATTCTTGGAAAAATACGATGTGTTGCGCAACCATCCCGAGGTCAAGGTGGTCGTGTTGAGCAACGTCGGTCAGGACCATGAAGTCGGCAAAGCCATAGACCTGGGCGCTTATAAGTACATCGTCAAGGCGCACGCGTCACCGCAAGATTTGAGCGCGCTCGTCAAACACCTGATACGCAAGAACCTCGACAAAACACCGGCCTGACTAAGGCGTAACCCTACTATATATGAAGGGTGGTTCAGGCTTGCTATGCGATGTAACGCTCTTAGTTGCTGACCGAAGACGTTTTCTTTCCGCCGAATTTTTCCCGGACTTGAAACAACAGGTAGAAAGCTATTGCCGAACCAATAAGGCTGAAGATGAAGCTGCCAATACCCCTATCGAAGGTAAATATCTGCACGACGCCGTACACCAGGTTGATAAGCGAAGCCAGGAAAAGCAGGTTCCAACCCTTGCGCTCGCGCTTCTGCAACAGCGGGAAGGCCATCAGCATGATGATGGCATCCACTACCAATATCACGATGCCTAGGTAGATGACCGTCTTATCAAACGAAGAAGGTCCGGCGTTGTAACCGGCATAATACACCGACAATGAATTTGCCAGATCGGTCACGCGGTCGGCGAAGCGCACCAGATGCCAGAGGCTTAAAGCGGCCAATAGCTGTAAGATACCAAAGATAAGCGCCAACCACGGCCATGCTTTGGCAAGGCCTTCCTTACTACTGTCCGGTAACTGCGGCAAATCCTTAAAGACGCCCGCCATCTTATCTTCTACGGTTTGTAAAGCGGCCATCATCTTGTCCTCCGTTAGTTATTTTAAGCATAGACTAAGGTGCGGCCGCGGGCAAGCAGTTATAATGAAGTTGTGCATAACTTTGAGGCTGAGTACCAGAAATTAAACCCCCGTCAGAAGCAGGGCGTTGACACCATTGAAGGACCGGTATTGGTTGTCGCGGGCCCTGGCACCGGCAAAACCCAGTTACTCTCTCTGCGAGTGGCCAACATTTTGCGAAAGACTGACAGCGACGCCAGTAATATCTTGTGCCTGACTTTTACAAACAAAGCGGCTACCAACATGCGTGAGCGACTATACAAACTGATAGGGTCGGAGTCGCGCAGCGTTGTGGTCCGCACTTTCCATAGCCTTGCAGCCGAAATCATGAACCAGTACCCAGACTACTTCTGGGAGGGCGCACGATTAAGCGTAGCGCCAGACGCCGCCCAACTGGAAATAATCCAGGACATCTTGGCCGGTCTGCCGCTTGACAATCCTTTAGCCAGCACCTTTTCCGGTGCTTTCACGGCTCTAGACGATGTCAAGGAAGGGCTCAGACTGGCTAAGGAGGCTGGCTTAACTCCGGAACAGCTTAAAGATATTATTAACACTAATCTTAAATATATTGATAAGCTGGAGCCTAAACTGCGTGATATTCTGGCGCCAAGCTTGTCATTTAAGAAACTGACGGAACTGGAGGCGGCTATCGCTGAGTTGCCACAACAAAAACTTGAACAAGGCAGCCTGCTGTTACCACTAGGCACCGTCATCCAAGAAAGCCTGCACTTTGCGGTTGAGCAAGACCTCCCGACCAACAAGACTGTCCAAACCGGTAAGTGGAAAAAGCGCTGGATACAGACCGTAGATGGGCAGCAAGGCATGTTTATCGAACGCAAGCGTAATGATTGGTGGCTGGCAACGGCTGATGTGTACAAGGAATACAGGAATGAACTGCACCGCCGCGGTTATTATGATTATTCAGACATGCTGCTGGAGGTTCTGGAGCAATTGGAGGCAAACCCGGATATGCTGGCCGACATTCAGGAACGTTTCCTGTACGTACTGATTGATGAGTTCCAAGATACTAATGCCGCCCAGCTAAGACTGGCACATCTCGTCTCTGACCACTATACCGCCAATAACCGTCCGAACATCATGGCGGTCGGCGACGACGATCAGTCCATCTTTGCCTTCAATGGCGCCGAGCTCAATAACATGCTCAGCTTCCAGCGCAGCTACCCCGACACCAAACTGATTGTCTTGGAAGACAATTACCGCTCGAAGCAAGCATTACTTGATAAGGCTAGTGAGATTATCAGCCAAGCTGAAGAGCGGTTAATAGACCGTGAGCCGACCATCACTAAACGGCTGACCGCCCGAGCCGCACCGACAGGGAAAGGAGTAATTGAACATAGAAGTTACCCGACCCGACAGCACCAACAGCTAGCCGTCGCCCGGCGTATCAAGGAGTTATGGCAAAACGGTGATACCGACATAGCGGTGCTTGCCCGCACGCATGATAGCCTCCAGCAACTGGCCAGTATCTTGCTGAGCGAGGGCGTACCTATCCGCTACGACCGACGCAGCAACACCCTGGAACACGAGGCCGTTCGCCAGGTATGTCTGATTGCCTCTTTGGCCGTAGCTATAGCCGATGGCGACCGCGCTACTGTAAACGCCGGGTTGTCCCAGCTCGTACGCCACCCGATGTGGAAAATCAATCCGGCTTCACTCTGGAAGCTAGCCATCGCCAATTACAGCTCGCCGGACTGGTTACAGACCTTGCTTGATCATCCCAATAAAGACCTGAGCCAACTGGCCGACTGGCTGGCCGAGCTAGCCAGGATAAGTCACGATCAACCGCTGGCACTGGTAATGGAGTACATACTTGGATTGCGCGAAAGCCAGCATCTACTGAGTCCTTTTAGGGAGTATTACTTGAGTTTGCGGCCGGTTACCAGCGACTATCTGGAGACATTATCAGCGGTTCACTTATTGCAAGGCTTGGCTCAGGAATTTACGCACAGTCAAGCAACCTTAGCCGATTTCGTACGTTTTATCAGACTTAATTTCAGCACCAACCGGGTCATCGCCGACGAATCATGGTTTATGAGCGGCGATAAGGCAGTTGAACTTTTGACCGTGTATAAGGCCAAAGGGCTGGAGTTTGATAACGTTTTTGTGATTGACGCCGTCGAAACCATGTGGCGGCCGCGTAGCGGCGGCCGGATTTCGCCTGCTAACCTACAATTGCAATCCTACGGTGAAAAATATGATGATTATATACGGCTCTTGTACGTCGCTGCCAGTCGAGCCAGGCGCACGCTGATAGCAGCCAGCTATTTCACAGACGAAAGGGGCAATGAGATTCTACCCACGCCGCTGTTAGCTGCCATCCCCTTGGAAAAAGTCGAACAGCCGGCTGAAGAACCGTTGCCGGTGCTTGAAAGCAATCTGCGCTGGCCTCGGCTAGCCAGTAAAAAT
>DATIHP010000091.1:0-3353 GCA_035480495.1 Saccharimonadales bacterium (SeqCode) | reverse complement strand
TATTAGTCACATAGACCTGGGTATGCCAGGAGCGCTGCCGGTCTTGAACGAAAAAGCAATCGAGTTAGCGACGTATGCCAGCTTGGCGCTTGGCACTGAACCCCAGAAGTTCAGCACGTTTGACCGCAAACACTACTTTTATCCGGACTTACCTATGGGCTATCAGATAACACAGTTCTATCACCCGATTATCAAGGGCGGTGCGGTTACGATTGCAGTGGACGGCGAAGAAAAACAGGTGCGTATCCACGAAGCCCATCTTGAGGCGGATGCCGGCAAGAGTATCCACCCGGCCGGCAAAGACTACAGTCTTATCGATCTGAACCGGGCCGGCACGCCGCTGCTGGAAATCGTGTCCGAACCGGATATGCACAGCGCCAAAGAGGCTAAGATATATGCGCGTGAACTCTATCTGCTGATGCGTTACGCCGGGGTATCAGATGCCGACTTGTACTATGGCAACATGCGCTTTGACGTCAACGTCAGCCTGAGCAAGACGGACGTGCTCGGCACGCGAACTGAGACTAAGAACCTCAATAGCTTCAAAAGCGTGGAAAAGGCAGTGGAGTACGAGATTAAGCGTCAGACAGGCTTACTGACCAAAGGTGAGATGATTGTGCAGGAGACCCGCGGATGGGATGATGCCAAACAGAAGACTTTCTCGCAGCGCGGCAAGGAGGAGGCCCATGACTACCGCTATATGCCTGATCCGGACATCCCCCCAGTAGAAATTACACGTGAGTTCGTTAAGACTATCAAAGACTCTATGCCGCCATTGCCAGGTACGTTGCGTGCACGGCTGCAATCCTTGCAACTTGATAGTTCAGCAGTCGAAACGTTGGTAGAGGAAATGCCAGCGGGCAAGCTTATCTTCGGTCTGCTGGAGAGTAACGAACCGCCTGCCATCGTCAAAAAGGTGGCTAACTGGTTGGTGACAGACGTACAAGCCGTCCTGACTGAAGCTGAAAATTCCTGGGAGCAACTAAGATTGGTGCCGGCGCATCTGGTAGAATTGGCTCGTCTTGCCCAAGACAATAAGATAAGCTCCACCGGCGCAAAAACCGTGCTGCTGGAGATGCTCAAAACCGGCAAACCGCCGCTCCAGATAGCCGAAACAAAAAACGTCTTGCAGGTATCAGATGAGAGTCAGATTGCAGCAATCGTCACAAGGGTTCTCGCGGATAACCCACAGGCTGCCAATGACGTAAAGGATGGCGAACAAAAGGCCATCGGCTTCTTGGTCGGACAGGTCATGAAGGAATCCAAAGGTAAGGCTAACCCGACACTTGCCCAAAAACTTCTCAGAAAACAGCTGGGTCTCTAAGCGGCTTTGAATTCTTCGCCAGCAAGGCTGGAAACAGTCACTTCATCATCCCGTTTTAACCTGGCAAGATTTGCCAGGCCTTTGAGGGTAAGCGGACAGACCGTTTCAAACGGATAACGCAGATCTTGGGAAAAGTACACGCCAAGAATGTCAATCTGGATGTCCTTTACTTCGTTGAAGGGAGTAAATAAGCCTGTTAAATTCCTCTGTTCTTTGGCAAACCTCATGAAGAACTGAAGAAATTTCCGGTAAGCCAGGCCAGTGTTGCCAAGGTCGGCTCGAACGACCTGTTTTTCTAATAAGTTACTACATGTCGCACCTGCGCGGGTTGCTAAGATTGCGCCCGTAGTCAAACCAAGCTGTCCCTCGGTAAAGGAAAAGTGCGAAAGATCACGCTCTGCGATTGCCGCTGAGCGTTCTTCTTTTGTTTTGTATCGTGTGCCGTCAAGATGAAGATGGTATTCATCATCATGATGAGCCGTTGCCCCTACCCCCGCCTCGATGTCCGTCACATAATCGTGCTCAGCGCATATGACCCAGTCACTCAAAAAGGAATTAGTAACTGCTACCGGGTGATCCGGACCATGGAAAAGCATGGTACCATCGCCATTATAATGGGGAAGCGCACTGTCAACTATTTCATGTATTCGGGAGTCACTTATCGTAATCAGCCCCGAATCAGGAATTTTTAGTTCAACGGACATGATTTATTTGATTATACTCTTATTTAATGGTCTAGCAATAAAAATAAATGATAACTGTAGTCATGCTACAATTTAACTCATGAATACACCGAAAGTACGGAAAGCAATCATTGCCGCAGCCGGATTCGGGACCCGTTTCTTGCCGCAGACCAAGGCTATGCCTAAGGAGATGCTGCCACTGATAGACAAGCCTATCATCCAGTACATCGTCGAGGAGCTTGTCGATGCGGGCATAGAGGATATCGTCATCGTGACAGGCTACCACAAGCGTTCTATCGAGGATCATTTTGACCAGATGAGTGCTGATTTGCGGGCTAATCTGGAACAAGCCGGCAAACTGGAGCTGCTAGAACAGACCAAGAAGATATCTGACATGGCTAATTTCGTCTACATCAGACAGAAAGGGCCGTATGGAAATGCGACACCGCTGTTGAACGCAGAACATCTGATAGGCGATGAACCTTTCATCTATTCATTCGCGGACGACTTCGTGAAAGCCAGCCCGAGCCGGTTCAAACAGCTGATAGCCGTACATCAGAAAAAAGGCGGCAGTGTCCTGACCTGTATACGCACGAGTGATCCGGAAGACTTCAAGCGCTATGGATACATCGGCGGGGGAGAGGTGGAGAAGGGCTTAACCAGGCTGAATACCATCATTGAAAAACCGGGCAGTGCCAAAGAAGCCCCTTCTAACCTGGCAAGTGTGAGCGGATATATCTTAGAGCCTGCCCTGTTCAAATATCTGCACGAAGCCAAACCGCTACTGGCCGGCAACGAGGAATTCCTTCTGCAACCGTCGGTCCAGAAGATGATTGAAGACGGCCACGAAGTATACGGGTGCGAGATAGAGAACGGGCACTTCTATGACACGGGTAATAAACTGGAATATCTCAAGACAGTTGTCGATTTCGCCTTGCAGCATCCCGATGTCAGGGACGGGTTTCGCGACTACTTGAAAACGGTGCTACAATAACCTTATATGGATATTGGGACTTCAGAACGGATATTGGTGGTCATACTTGCTTCAGCCTTAGCCGTATTTCTCATACTGGCTATCATTGCCACCGTCAAAGTCATCCAAATCCTGAACCATCTCAAGACTATCTCCGAAAAGGCTGAGAAACTGGCCACGACAGCTGAGTCCGTCGGCGAATTTTTCAAATATACGGCAGGCCCGGCGGCTATCGGGAAACTGTTGTCAAACATCAGCGAAGCAGTATTTTCACGCCATAACAAATCAAAGGAGAAAGACTCGTGAGCAAAAAACGTACACTTGCCGTCGGTACTAT
Source organism: Saccharimonadales bacterium (SeqCode) (assembly GCA_035480495.1). Taxonomy (GTDB): domain Bacteria; phylum Patescibacteriota; class Saccharimonadia; order Saccharimonadales; family DATIHP01; genus DATIHP01. Next base: position 36 of record DATIHP010000091.1, on the reverse strand, counting down.
CCTGGTTGCTGGAGCCGGCTATATCGCCGGTCTCTT
>DATIHP010000090.1:0-5904 GCA_035480495.1 Saccharimonadales bacterium (SeqCode) | reverse complement strand
GCGGAAAAACTGGTAGTGACCGGCAATAAGCTTGAAGGTAAGAGATACTATCGTTACAGCGGCTTTCCCAGCGGGCTGACGACTACCACATTGCAAGACCAAATGGCCAAAGACCCAACTCAGCCGGTCTATAAAGCTGTCCGCGGTATGTTGCCGGTCAACAAACTCCGTGCCGAGCGTTTGAAGCGGCTCAAGATTTACACTGGCGAAGGGCATGAGCATGCTGCCCAGAAACCGGAAAAACTATCAGTAAAGGCAGGGGAATAGGTATGGCAGAAAAAGCTAAGAATTATTTCTACGCGCTTGGCCGGCGCAAAAGTTCAACTGCGCGCGTGCGTCTGATGAACGGTAAGGGCGTCATGACAATCAACAGCAAACCGGCAGCCGAGTATTTTGGCGACAGCAAATCATTGCTGCATGAGTTGGAACGCCCATTCATAGCTCTTGAGATTGAAAATAAATATGATGTCAGCGCAGTGGTATCCGGCGGCGGCCACAGCAGCCAGGTTGACGCCATCAGACTTGGCATAGCAAAGGCGCTTGCCATCATGAATGAGGACCTGCGCAGCACTCTGAAACGTGCAGATATGCTGGGACGTGATTCCCGCGAGAAAGAACGCAAGAAATTCGGCCTCAAGGGCGCCCGCAAGCAGCGCCAATTCACAAAACGTTAGACAGCTGCCTGCAAGTATGGTAATGTAGTTCTCATGTTGAAGATAGAGGTTAAAGCATATTGGTTTACCGGCTACAAAGGGGCGGTCAGCTAGATATTTGATTTAAAGTAAAGTGACCGCCCAAAGGGCGGTTTTTTAATATGTTAGGAATGGAATGATAGACCCAGAAGTTAACCCCGAACCTAAACCTCAACTGGAGCAAGCGCTTAATAGCACTATACCAACTGCAAACTGTCCCCTTGTAGTAGTTGACGCGGGGCATAGCCACCAAACCACTTTCGTAGTATTGCATGACAGTGCTGAGACCTTTGATCACCAATATGAGACAGCGATGCCGAATTTTCGTTCTCCAATCAAATTGGCACGCAAGCTGCTAGAGCTTGAACGTGACCCCGAGTGTACCGAAGAGTTAATGGGCAAAATTGGACGTAGTGAAGGACGGGTTGCAATAGCAGTGCCAGGCACTCAAAATATGAGTAACCTACTGTTGGGCAAACTTGGCACTGTACGCTTTAGCCAAGGCTGAACTATAATAAGATAGACTATGACAAAACAAGTAATTCTCACAGGCCTTAGGGCCAATAACGACTTCCATATTGGAAATTATCTGGGAGCTTTGCTGCCAATTGTGGATATGGCTAACAATCATGCGGGGCAGCACCAGATAAACCTGTTCATACCAGACCTGCATAGTTTTACGACGCCTGTCGACCATTCAAAGTTAAAAGAGCAAATCATGCAAAACTTGAAAGTCTTCGTAGCTGCGGGGCTTAATCTGGACAACCCGGACATCAATATCTACCGCCAAAGCTATATACCTGCCCACAGTGAGCTGACATGGATACTCGATTGTTTTACTGGCGTCGGTGAGATGAACCGTATGACACAATTCAAAGACAAATCAGGAACTTTGCAAGACGATCGCACCAGTATTGGACTGTTTAACTACCCGGTCCTTATGGCGGCTGATATCCTGTTATATGGCGCTACATATGTGCCCGTCGGCGACGACCAGACGCAACACCTGGAGTTTACCCGCGATATCGCTGAGCGCATGAACGCTAAGTTCGGTAATCTGTTTACCGTGCCAAAGCCGGTCAAGCAACAGCATGAATTCTTTGGCAAGGACCAGGGACTAAGAGTCCGGGATTTGCAGGACCCGGCCAAGAAAATGAGCAAGTCGGATGAGAGCGGCAAGGGCGTGATATTCCTGACCGATACTCCAGCTGCTGCCACGCAAAAAATAATGGCGGCTGCGACTGATTCATTTGGCGACATCCAATATTATTACAAGGAACGTCCCGGTATAACCAACTTGCTGGATATACTGAAGCTTTTAGGGGGAAAGTCTGAAGGTTTTGTGGGCCACAAACAATACGGGCCTTTAAAGACTGCCGTGGCGGAAAATGTAGCTGCTTTCCTGCAGGACTTCCAATCAAAACTTGCCAAAGTTGATGAGCAAGCCGTTACAAAGAAACTTCACGCAAGTGAAGAGGCTATGAACGAAGCTGCAAATAAGACACTGCACAACGTTCAAAAAGCGGTGGGCTTGCGTTAAGTATGAAAGAAAGAGGCCTATTTGGTTCGTTAGAACACTTAGGCCATGGTTTGCTGGATGTGGCTATCGGCATAGGCGCTATAGCGCTCGGACTGCGGTTCTTTAAAAACTCTTTTTCGTCCACCAAAGAGAAGAAGTCTAAGAAATGACCCTTGCCATGATTGAAAATAACAAGCGCAAACGGCTGGACATGTACCTGGCGGAGAACTATCCGGATGTCAGCCGGTCCTTTTTACAAAGATTGTGTAACACGGAGCAGGTTCTGGTAAACGGCAAAGCTGAGAAATCGGGCTTCAGGCTAAAACCTACCGACAGTGTCAAGGTTACATACGACATGGCAGCCATCGAAAAAGTCGAGGACATAGATTTGCCAGTGCTGTACGACGATGATGACCTGCTGGTCATAAACAAGCCGGCCGGAATAATCAGCCATAGCCGGGGTAAATATTGGAACGAGCCGTCCGTGGCGTCCTTTGTCAGGCAGATTACCCGCCAAGCCGGTGAAAGGGCTGGAATCGTACATCGTCTGGACAGAGCTACCTCCGGTGTGATGATATGCGCTAAGAATCAGGCTGCCATGATGTTCTTGCAAAAACAGTTTGCCGACCGCAACGTCAAAAAAGTATATCGTGCTATCGTGTCCGGCCACTTAAACCCGCAAGAAGCAATCATTGACATGCCCATAGAACGAAACCCCAAAGCACCCGCCACGTTTAGAGTTGGCAGCAATGGCAAACCGGCAAAGACCATGTACAAGGTCTTGTCTTCAAATGACTCTATGGATGAACTTGCACTGGAGCCAGCTACCGGACGCACTCATCAGCTCAGGGTACACCTAAAGCATATAGGCCATCCTATCCTGGGCGATAACCTTTATGGCGGCGAGCCCGCGGAACGTTTGTTCTTGCATGCTGCCGAGCTCACAGTCAAATTAAGGGACGGTAAACCGCGGACATTTGCCGCACCGGTGCCGCCGGAATTCGAAGAAATAATGAAAGACGTGCATGGATAAGCTGCTTTTACATCCATCGACGCAACATCAACTGAAGGCCCTTATACAAGGCAAGCCGCATGCAATCCTTATAAGCGGTTCCAGCGGTATGGGTAAAGAGACGATTGCAAAAACGCTTATCTCAAACATTTTAGGAAAAAGGACAGCTTGGTCAGAAGCCGCTGTCTTAGAAATAAGTCCTGGAGAAAGCGGGGGCATCAGCATAGACGAGATACGCCGCATCCGTGATTTCTTAAGCCGCAAGACTACCGGCGAAGGCGACATACGCCGTATTGTCCTGGTGTTAGACGCGCACACTATGGCACATGAAGCCCAGAACGCCTTGCTCAAGACACTGGAAGAGCCGCCGGCGGATACCATGGTCATTCTGACTACGGACGACCTGACATCGCTCAAGCACACCATCCGTTCACGTTCGCAGCAATTGCTCGTACTACCGGTTGATGAAGAGTCAGCCATGCGCTTTTTTAAAGAGTTTGGTTACACGGAAGAATCTATCAGAACAGCCTATTATATGAGCGGTGCCAGGGCAGGATTGATGTCCGCGCTCCTGGCCCAAGACAGCGGACACGAACTGGTGGGTGCCATCCAAGAAGCAAAAAACCTGCTGAACATGACCGCTTACGAACGCTTGAACCAAGTAGATGCTTTGAGCAAACAGAAAGAACAAACGTCCTTGCTGCTCAATGGGCTCGAGTGCGTAGTCTCAAGCGGGCTACATCAAGCAGCCCAAAAAGCAAATGAGACCCAAACCCGTAAATTCTACGACCTGAGCCGACTCGTACATGATGCCCGTGACAAACTGCATAAGAACATCAATCCCAAGCTCGTCCTTACCCGCTTATGTCTGGAAATGTAGTATAATAAGAAGATATCATGTATGAACTAGCCCTCCTGTTGGGTTTTGGAATCTTAGCTTTGCGCGGCACGCGCCATCGCGACGAGGATTTATCACCTCTTCCACGTAAAATCAGCGACAGATTAGGTCGTTTGTGGGATGTCGCACACCAAGGCATGCGCGAAAACCGTTTCTTGCGCGCTGAAAAAGCCCTGCTGACCATCCTTAAGATTGACCAGAAGAATGCTGCCGCCTATAACCGATTGGGCATTCTCTATGCCAAACAGAAAGAATACAAAGACGCTATTGACTGCTTTGAGATTGCTTCTTCCATTGAACCGACCGCGTCCTCGTTGCACAACCTGGGTCTCATATATTATGAGACTGAAAATTACCCGAAGGCCTCCACTGCCTTTGAACAGGCTATCAAGCTAGAGGAAGATTTAGCCGCTCGCCACATCGCTTACGCTAAGGTCCAGGAAAAATTGGGCAATGAGAAGCTGATGATTCAGGAGCTAGAAAGGGCAGTGGAACTGGAACCAAACAAAGAGAGTTATATGCTGCTGATGAACAGTTATCGCAGCAGCGGCCAGGCGGCGGAGGCCGACCAGGTAGAACAGCTGCTCAACAAGCTTATCATCCCCGCCGGCAAGACCAAGCGCGTGGTACGCCCAAAACGGGTTGTCATTTAAGAACAATTGCTACAGGCTGCAGAGCGCATAAGCAGTGACCGTCATGGTGTTGCCATTGCCTAGATTGGTGAGAATCGTGGCTTTGCCCGTCCAAATATTTGTGGCGCTTGGGTAAGAAGCAGTCAGGGCTACCTTGTCGGGTGTTGCCGTGGTTGTAACCTGTGTTCCGCCGCCTAATACTACCTTGCCCGCAGCGCAGCTAGCAGTCGAAGTGGCGGAAGTACCGGCAGTAGGTCCGACAGTTTGCGGTGTACCTGTCACCAGTGTAGAACCGCTAGATCCAGCAGGCCCAGTCGTACCGGTATCGCCCTTTGGCCCTTGGATTCCCTGAATACCCTGAATGCCTTGTGATCCTTGCGAACCTGCTTGGCCTGCTGGACCGATATTACCCTGAGGACCGGCTGGACCAACTGGGCCTATAGGACCTTGTGGACCGGCAGACCCTATTTGACCTATTTGGCCTTGAGGACCCTGTGGTCCTATCGAGCCAACATTACCCTGCAATCCTTGAGGACCCGTAGCCCCTTGTAGTCCTTGCGTACCAGAGGCACCTGTATTACCAGTTGCACCTTGTGGACCGGTCGCTCCCGGATTCCCCTGAGCACCCGTAGCCCCTGCCTGGCCTTGAAGCCCTTGGTTGCCCTGAGCGCCGGCTTGACCGACAACACCTTGCAAACCTTGTACCGCTTGTACACTTTGCGGTGTTTGATTTGTGGTTACTGCGCCAAGTACCTTTTTGGCAGTGTTGTGGTTATACCGGTTCACCAGCGCGACTGAGCCGATAAGCAAGAGTATTGCAAGAACCAGTACCGCATCGAACCAGCGAAGTGACTTTTTGCGGCGCGTATTAGTCTGTGAGTCCATGATTCATATCTCCCTCATTCATAAAAATAAAGAGGTCTATGCCTCTTTCCCCTCATTGGTTCCCATAGTGCCGCGCCTTTCGAAACCCTAATCCATACCGTTAACGTTATTTATACATCATCAAATCGATTGCGTCAAACAAATGCTTGGTGCAGGGTGTAGGATTCGAACCTACGAAGGCATAAGCCAGCAGATTTACAGTCTGCCGTGTTTGACCGCTTCACTAACCCTGCGTGGAGCCGACAGAGGGATTCGAACCCACGACC
>DATIHP010000089.1:0-1826 GCA_035480495.1 Saccharimonadales bacterium (SeqCode) | reverse complement strand
ATTAGCGGCAGCGCAATCCGCATGCGTGATCCGCTCGATCCCTCAAGCGATAGGATAGTCCTGGCTCACATGCCACTGCATTGCATTGATGCATATTGACAAACCATCTTGATTATCGTACATATATAGTTTACGAGTAACCCAGGAGAGACAACACGTGCCGCATAGAAGACAAAAAAAGGGAGACGGAAGTGTATTTGATCCGCAAACCTTACAAGCAGAACTTTGTCGAACACCGGCCGATCAGCAAAATCAGATCAATAGAGCAACCTTTGATCCGACAAAACGATATAGCGCGGAAGAAATAGCGGCGCTGACCACTTTACCCGCACATGGCAGACCGGCGCGGAGCGTGAGTGCACCGCTACTGCGCGGCCGGTATACAGTGCTAGCGATGAGGCGTAGACTCACTCAAGAAGTACCCTCATTTCAACAGTTACCGCTGGACGGCATAGAGGCCATCATCATGGGCAATAATGAAGTACGCTACGTCCAAGAAGTTACCGCTGACACAGACCGAAAAAACATAGATACCCGACTTATAAAAACAGCACTCCGGGCAGGCAGTACAGCCTGTCGGGACACGATGCTGGTTTGCGGCCGGCCGTTCATAATGCCCAGCCCTGTAATCGGAGATACGCGGCTCCATCTGGCGATGGGATTACAACCAGCCAGAGACCATAGCGCACCATATAAAGCTGCCCGAAGTTTCGCGCGAGGCGTATTACTGAATCTCGTGACTACGAACACCGCCATTCCGCTCGCCAAGACAAGAAATGACACTACCCTGGGTAGAAGCGAGGTAGCCATGTCGCTAGGCACCGTAGAGTCACCGGACGTTCTTCAAGCGCTTAATGAAAGACACCTTGGCTACTTCAGCGCCATGTACGCCGACCAGGAGCTACTATTTGGCCAGCCCGTGGTTCGTACCGAAGCAACTCAGGTACCCCAAACAGCCTTTGGGAGCTCATAATATCGCTCCTTGTAAATATCTTTCCGGGGTATTGACGCATTGGGTCCCCAGACATTCCAGAAGACCATCACAGCAGTAGTAGAAGTCAATAAGCTAGGCGCGGCCGTCATTTGCGGTCGCTTCTTAAATTCGATAGAATTTAAGGTATATAGTGTGAGGAGAATGACCCGGTGCCAAGCAGTAGAAGAACCGTCGAGCTTGACATAAGAGGCCTGCAGGATGATCTACGAGGCAGGCCGGCCAGCCGAGGCAACGACCATAAGGCAACTCTCGAACCCAGACGACGGTACAGGCCAGCTGAAATAAGCAAACTTACTACCCTGCCCACGCAGGGACGGCCTGAACGCAGGGTGCAGGCTCCGCTACTCAGCGGCAGCCATATACTCCTGGCACTCATGGAGAGGGTACAGGCACATATACCCTCATTCCAACCGTTGCCAGTTGAGCGTTTGGCGGCTACGATTCTTTGCAGCCATGAAGTCCGCTATGTCCAGCAGGCAACTGCGGGCGGAAATCAGAAAAGAATAGATACTAAGCTTATGGACATGGCGCTTCGGGCAGGGAGCAGCAGCCGCCCAGACACGATGCTGCTTTACGGCAGGCCGTTTATCATGCCTAATCCTGACCCTGCAGAGGTAAAGCCGCAGCTGGCGTTTGGCCTGGAGCCCGCCACCGAAAACAATGGCGAACCGCACAAGACTGCCCGGAATTATGCCCGCGGCGTGCTGCTGAACATCATAAGCAGGGAAACAAGCCTATCCGTCGGTGCGGTGCAAAGGGATACGACCCTCGGCAGAAGCGAAGTAATCCTTCCTCTGGGTACCCTCGAATCGGCAGCGTGCCTTGAGCATAT
>DATIHP010000088.1:0-6371 GCA_035480495.1 Saccharimonadales bacterium (SeqCode) | reverse complement strand
ATTTTGCCTTTGTCTAACACCACTATACGGTTCAGGCGTTGGACGGTACTTAGGCGGTGGGCAATCACTAGGGCCGTGCGGCCCTCCATGAGTTTCCAGAGCGCATCCTGGATAAGTTTCTCTGATTCAGAATCCAGGGCGCTAGTTGCCTCATCAAGCAGCAGAATGGGCGCATTCTTCAGCATGGCCCGTGCGATGGCTACCCGCTGGCGCTGGCCGCCGGACAATTTGATACCACGCTCGCCGACTAAAGTGTCATAGCCCTGCGGCAAAGTGCGGATAAATTCATCGGCGTGGGCACGCTTGGCAACGGCCTGGATTTCTGCCAGGCTAGCGGAGGGCTGTCCATAACCAATATTTTCGGCTAGCGAACGATGGAATAAGAGCGGCTCCTGCGGGACATAGGCCAGGCACTGGTGCAAATCGGTTTGTCGGATAGCCGTAATACCTTGGCCGTCAATAGCAATGGTGCCGCCGTTGATATCATGAAAGCGCAATAATAAGCGGGTGATGGTTGTCTTGCCGCCGCCGCTCGGCCCAACCAGCCCCACATGTTCCCCGGGAGCTATGTCAAGATTCAGGTCCTGGAAAAGCTGTTCGGCGTCCTGGCGGGGGTTGTAGCTAAAGTGGACACCCCTAAAAGACACTTGCCCGGCCTTGATGCGCAAAGTTTCCGGCAAGGGCGGGTCTTTGATAAGCGGCAGGCGACCTAACAGCTCCGTCATTTCATGGGCGTCACCCAACAAACCCTCAAACTGCCGTACAAACAGGCTGGACTTGCCAATACTGTCAATAATCCGCAGGATGTATACTTCAAATAATAGAAAAATGGCGATGCTAATGCTGCCATTTTGGACGGCGCGGATGCCGCCAACAAGCACCACCAGTTGCAACACTCCGCACATGGCTTGGATGGCAGAATTATTCCGGATACCTATTTTCCAGCTGTCCCTAAAACGCCCGTAACGCTCTTGGTTTATCTTATGGTAGCGCTTAGCCTCGAAGTTTTCGCTAGCAAACGTTTTTACGGTTATGGCGTTTGTGACGGCATCCGCCAGTTCACCCGTTTGTTCGGTTTCCGCCGCCACTGCATGTCGACGCACGGGCATGCGCTTTATACCTAAATAAACCACAATGACGATGGCAATAATCCAACACACCATTACCAGCAATCCGATTACCAGGTTGTAATACAGCATAATTCCAAGGGCAATAAGAACGGCCCAGAACTGTCCGATTACTTCCAGAAAGAAAGTATTATGAAATAACTCAAATGCCTTAGCGAAACGGTTGGCTTGGGTTACCAGTGAACCGGCAAAATTGTTGACAAAAAAGCCGTATTCTTGGCTCAGCAGCTTATCAAAATTGGCAGTATGCATATCACGGATTATATTCAGGGTAAGTGGTGCCGAGCAGCCCCAATCGACTACATACCACAATAATGCGCCACCAAATAACGACAACGCTGTTAACCAGATATAGGCGGCGCTGACTGGAGAATGCCCGGCTAGTTGACCCAAAATCTTGGCAATAAACAAGGGTGCTACAATAGCTTGCAAAGCAAAGGCCAGACCGAGCAAAAGGCTACCAGCTGTCAGCCATGGGTAGCGGCGGGCATGGGATATGAAAATCTTAATTGTTTTCGTGTTTGTCGACATAGAGCTATTCTAGCAGTTACTCCTCCATAAACCCGCCGGATTGATGTGCCCACAGGCTGGCATACGTACCGTTTTGACGGACCAGTTCTTTGTGGGTACCTTCTTCGACGATTTTGCCGTCCTCTAACACCACTATCCGGTCCATCTTTTGGATAGTGCTGAGACGGTGTGCTACGACGATAGCCGTGCGGCCCTCCATGAGCCGCCAGAGGGCGTCCTGGATAAGCGCCTCGCTCTCACTGTCCAATGCGCTAGTCGCCTCGTCCAGTATCAGTATAGGTGCATTCTTTAACATGGCCCGTGCGATAGCCACCCGCTGGCGCTGGCCGCCGGATAGTTTGACGCCGCGTTCACCGACAAGCGTATCGTAACCCTTTGGCAATTGCCCAATGAACTCATGCGCGTTAGCCAGCTTAGCAATGCCTTCAATTTCTTGTGAAGTAGCCCCAGACTGGCCATAAGCGATGTTTTCTGACAGGGTGCGGTGGAACAAGAGCGGCTCCTGCGGGACGTAGGCGATATGCTTGCGCAAATCATGCTGCGTAATTTTGCTGATATCCTGCCCATCAATATATATGGCACCCGTATCAATATCTGAATAGCGTAGCAGCAGCTTGGTTAGCGTGGTTTTACCAGAGCCGGAATGTCCCACCAGACCGATCTTTTCACCCGCTTTAATATGCAGGGTTAAGTCATGGAAAAGCGCATCGTCGTTCTCGTCGTGGGTAAAGGCCATGTTTTCAATCCGGATATCTCCGCGGACAATACGCACCATTTCTGGCTTAACAGGGTCTTTCACCTCCGGCTCAATTTCTAGGATATTCACCATGTCGCTGGCGTCCCCAAGGGCGCGGTTATACTGGCGCAGTACATTCTGGAATTCCCATAAGCGTTGGCCAATACCGGCCGTATAACTGACAATCAGGAACAAGGTAGCAATATTGGCATGGAAAACACCGGCGCCGAGCACAGCGATAGCTACTGCCGTTACACCAATGGTTGACGTCACCATGCTGGAATAGGTTTCCCGAATCATGGTGGTTTTCATCGACAAGTGCCCCATGTCGCGGGTGTGGCTGCCCACTTTCCAGTAGCGCTGCTTTTCATATTCGTCGGCCGAGAAGCTCTTAACGGCCATAATATTACTCAGACTGTCGGCCAAGTAGCCGGTTTGCTGGCTCTGGGCCTCGGCTTCCAGTGTGTTGGCGTCACGAACCGGCCGGGAAAAGAAAATAGTCCCGACAATATAGACGGCAGATAGTATCAGTAAGGATATGGCGTATATCGGTACCCGCGGCGCCAGGATAATAACGGTCGCCACCATAGCAATCAGCAAGGTGTAGAGGTTAAAGACAGTGGCATCTACCAGCCGTATGTAAGCTCCGGTCAGTTTATTAGCCTGTGATACCAGTGACCCGGCAAAGCGGTTGGCGTGAAAGCCGGCGCTCATATCCATCAGATGGTCGAAAATCCGCTGGCCAATATCACGCACCACGTTAAATTCCAGGTTCCATATAAGCCAGATGTTAAGTCGCCAACCGGCCACGCCGCTCATAAACGTTCCAATAGTGTACGCAATAATATAAGGGCCAAAACTATGCCACAACTCATGCGGGTTGTAGTTGTTCTGGCTGATTTTTTGCAACACGAGTGACATAATGTAGGGCAGCAAAAAGTCCATCACCAATACTGTCAGGGGAATGGTGAAGAATAGCGGAAGTAACAGACGTTTATAGCGAGTGGCGTGATGCCAAAACAGGCTAATAGTCTTTTTGGTAGTTGAAGTAGTACGTTTCATTGGCGTGAGCCTCCTCGCTCACGTCGTCTTAATGTGACTTAGGATATTGAATTTAAGTTTTGATTAGTAAACAGGAGATAACAGGGTTGGCTAGCACGCCGCAGGGACGGCTTTGCCACGCTGAAAAATAACTGTACCCATTGATTTGCCGGCCCTTTCCCTTAAATTTGATAGAATCCCGTTATTATACCACTTATGTCAATGGAGCGCCAGATTTTGCGGTTTTTATCTGTAAAACGTGTAAAATATGCTTGTGGCAGAAGGAACACCCTATTTTGAAGGACCCGATTTCAGCTCTTTGGCTGAGAAACCGGCGCCGACCCCCGAGAAACTTGATGACGACGATGACGACGTCGTAGCAGAGAAGCCAAAACCTTCGATAATCGAGGTGCTTAAGGGCGAGCCGGAAAAGCCCAAGGACGATAAACTTGAAAAGAAAGAACCGGAGCCTGAACCGCCGCTGGAAAAGTTGTCTGAGGATGAGGAGCAGGAAGCGGCGCTGCAGATTGCCAAGGAGCGCGCCGAGGAGCTGGAAAACCAGCCTGAACCGACTGAGGAAGATTTAGCGGCCGCCGCATTCGTTGAGAACCTGGAAGAAGCGATAGATACCGGCGCACCGGTCAATGAGGCCATGGATAGCGCCCAGCAGAAAGCCCTGGAGGTGGCTGGCATCGAAACCCCGCCGGAAGATATTCAAGAAGAAGAACCCGAACCGCCAGCGGAAGATGTACCGCCGCCGGTTGAAATGGAGGAACCGGTTGAGGAAGAAGAACCGCCCGCTCCGGTGCCGCCTACGGCGGCTGGCGGTGGGACCGGCATACCGCCAGTCCCGCCCGTACCTCCGGCAGCGGCAGCGGCCGCTAACATGCCGCCATCGCCACCGGTACCGCCCGGTGCAGGACCGCCATTCGCACCCGGCGGAGGCGGGCCGGGCGGCAAACTGCCTCCGAACACGCCGAATACTCCGAATATCGCTGCTAACACCGCACCTAACCAGCCGCCTGAGGCCGTCTATGACCGGCATTCGCATGCGCCGTATGTCCTAGCGGGCGGCCTGGTCGGCTACTTGTTGGGCCGCCGCCGCGGCCGCATCAAGACTGAGAAAAAACTGCTGCCCATCCAGCACAAATTGGAAAAGGAGGTGAATGACCTCCGCGATAAGATACGATGGCGCGAAGAGAAAGTCCGCACCATCGTCCGCGAAAAAGTGGTCAAAGAACCTGAAGCGGCTGAGACTATCAAGGAACGTTACGCCCGGCGCGAAGAAGAAAAAGAACGTATCAGGACCAAGGCTGCGGAGCGCCGGGCTGGCAGTGAGAAATCGCCCGATGAGAAAACCGCGGAAGTATTGGAACATCCTGAGAAAATCGGTAAGTTCGCGGTGCTGGCTGAACGCCCCGAAGAATCCAGTGGGGCCGCATCGCCGCATCGGTATGAACGCCTGCGGGAAGAACGGGTTGAGCAGGGCGGCCGCCGGCCGGTCGAAATAATGACATTGCCGGAACTCTTGCTCATAGCTGAGCGTATACACATCGAGCAGTCGAGCCTGAGACGATTATATGAAACGCACCGGTTGGATGACGAAGGGTTACGCCGGGTCGTCGAGGCTTATCTGCGCGGCGAACGGTATGACCGGATACTGAATGACAATCTGCTTACACCCGAACAGCTCAAGAATCCCACGGCCGGGTCAGACCTGGACATGGCCATAAAGGGCGCCGGTTCTGAAACCCCCTATGGGAGCGCTTTGCCGCCTGCTCTAGGCGGCTATATGTCAAGTCCCGAAAGCCGGCCGGACCCTCTGATGGCCAGTGAAGATAGGCCCGGGGTGCAGAAAAGACTGGTAACGCCGGCTGCTGTAACTATCACTGTGGTAGTGCTCGGTATCATCTTTGCCATTTTCCTGCTGCGCTAGCAAGGGTATACTGGACGCACCGATGGAAAAGATAATCCTGTATTACAAATTCGTCCCGCTGGCTGACCCGGACATGGTGATGCGTTGGCAGCATGAACTCTGCGAACGGTTGGAACTGAAAGGCCGTATCATCATTGCCCAGCAAGGCATCAACGGCACGCTCGGCGGAAGACTGAAAAACGTCAAAGCCTACGTCAAGACCATGAATCTGACCAGCCAGTTCAAAGGCATGCAGTACAAATGGAGCGACGGCAGCGCTGAGGATTTTCCGCGCTTGTCCGTCAAAGTCAGGCCGGAGCTGGTCACGCTGGCCCCGGATGAGCAGTTCGATATCTTTAACAGCAGCAAGGGCCTAAAACCGAAAGCCTGGCACAAATACCTGGAGGAACACCCTGACGCCATCGTGTTGGATGCCCGCAATGATTATGAATCGGATATCGGTACCTTCAAGAGCAGGAACGTAGTGAAGCCAAGGATTAAGAATTTCCGGGAGATAAAACCGGAGCTTGATAAACTCCCCAAAGATAAGCCTATCCTGACCTACTGCACCGGGGACGTCCGTTGTGAATATCTCAGCGCCTATATGAGACACAAGGGTTTCGGCGAAGTCTACCACCTTGATGGCGGCATCGTGAAGTATGGCCAGCAATTCGGCGACGGGGGCCATTGGGAGGGTAAGCTTTACGTTTTTGACAGGCGCATGAGAGTAGCCTTTTCCGATACCTCCAAAGATATCGGCAGGTGTGTCCATTGCGGTGCCAGGACAAGCAACCACATAAACTGCGCGGACAAAAGCTGCAACCGCCTGGTGCTGGTCTGCGAACGATGTTCAGCCAGGACTACGCACTGCGAACTGCACGCCGGCGCGGCAGTATAATGGTAGCGATGAGTCAAGAGACGCTCAAGTTGAAGCTAAAGGAGCTGCCAAAGACCCCTGGTGTTTATTTTCATAAGAATGCCGGCGGGGAAATCATTTATATCGGCAAAGCAGCGGTGCTCA
>DATIHP010000087.1:0-14158 GCA_035480495.1 Saccharimonadales bacterium (SeqCode) | reverse complement strand
GGATGGGGTCGACCCGACCAAAGGGGCTTTGCCGTTCTGCGCCGCCTTGGACAAATACGCCATCCCGAAAGATATCGAGCCGTTCTGCATCCAACCGGACGGTAGTGCCAAATCGAATGACCGCAAGTAGATGTTAGTATGGTTACAGTGGCAAAAAACGACTCTTTAGGCCGGCTGTACGGCATGTCAGCCGTGATAGCGCTCGGTATACTGCTCGCCGCGTTCATAATCTCCGGTCCGGGAGCAGTTATCCCTATCGCGGCCTTGGCGGTCATAGAGGTGACGTTCAGCTTTGACAACGCCGTCATCAATAGCGAGGTGCTGGCCCGCATGAACGCCCGTTGGCAGACTGTCTTCCTGACCGTTGGTATCGCCGTGGCGGTGTTCGGAGTCCGTTTCCTGCTGCCGCTGGTCATGGTCAGCTCTACGACAGGGCATAGCCTGGGCCATGTGTTTGACCTGGCCTTACACAACCCGGGCCAATATTCCCTTGAACTGCATGAGGCCTATCCGCTCATTGCGTCGTTCGGCGGTATTTTCCTGCTGATGCTCGGTATGCGCTTCTTCGGGGAAAAGAAGGAGGTGCACTGGCTGAAACCATTGGAATCCCTGATAGCTGATTTTAACCAACCGTGGTGGTATTCCATCGCCGGTGCATTGGCGGCGCTGGCGGCCATACGTTTCGTACTTGCCCGCGGCGAGCCGCGTTTGGTCGTGGCCGGATTGCTCGGCGCCCTGACATTCCTGGCCATCAAAGGTCTGAGCGAGTTGCTAGTGCATCTGCAGCCTTCACATAAGAGGGCCGTCTTGGCGACCGGTTGGATAGCGCTGGTGTATTTTCTGTATCTGGAAATACTTGATGCTTCGTTCAGCTTTGACGGGGTAATCGCCGCTTTTGCCATCACCAAGGAGGTCTTCCTGATAGCAGCTGGGCTGGGCATCGGGGCGTTGTTCGTGCGCTCCATGACGCTGCATCTGTTGCGACGTGAAACCCTTCAGTCTTACCGATACCTTATCCACGGCGCCCACTATGCTATTACGACGTTGGCTATCATGCTGCTTATAACTATCCGTTACGATATACCTGACTTGGTCACCGGTTTCCTGGGGCTGACGTTCATTGCTGCCGCGTTTTATAGTTCCGTGCGGCATAACCGCCGCGAACATGCTCCGTTGATATGAGCGGTCCGGACCTGTCGGATGCCTTGACGGCGGCGCCGGCCCTGCTGGGCTGGGAACTCATCCATGATAGTCCTGACGGGCGCACCGGCGGCATCATCGTGGAGACGGAAGCCTACACGGCGGAAGACGCCGCCAGCCATAGTTTCCGCGGCCGCGGCGTTCGCAATGATGTCATGTTTGGCCCCGCTGGCCACATCTATGTATATTTTACCTATGGGATGCACTACTGCATCAACATCGTCACCGGCGGCGAAGGCCGGGGCGAGGCCGTACTGATACGGGCGTTGGAACCGACCCAAGGGTTGGAGCTGATGCGTAGCCGTCGCTTGCGGGCTAGGGGTGACATAAGCCTGACCAACGGGCCGGCCAAACTGACGCAGGCTTTGGCTATCAACAAGACACATAACGGTGTTTTCCTGCTAAATAAGGGTAGTCTGAGGTTAGTGCCTGGCAGCAAACCTGAACGTATCATCCAGACAACCCGCATAGGTATCAGCCGGGCCGTGGAGACACCGTGGCGCTTTTACATTGCTAATAATCCTTTTGTTTCCAAACCCTGAAAGAGACGGTTGGCTTGTGACAAAAATCACAAGCCCAATATTGACAATTAACAGGGGCGGATTGCAGGTCTGAAGGGCTTGCAAAACCAACGCGGCGGGCTTAAGCTGGGTGTGGAAGTGTGAGGCTTCCACCGACCCCAGGTTTTCCCTGGGGTCATTTTTAACATCAGACCATGCCGGCCTGTTTTCTGGCAGAGCCAGAAACTCTGCCGCCATTCTTGGCGAACTGCTGCGTCAGCCGGCGTCTGTCGCTCGTTCACCGTACCATGCGTACGGCTCACTCGCTCCTCCTTGCTTCCTTGCATTTCACCCAAGTCTGAAGCTAAAAATTTGTCAGTGATAAGTGTCGGGACCGGTCCTGCTCTTCCCGAAGACATCTGGCTGCTCTTTCCCTTTTAGACACTCAGGCTGCGGATTGGCAGGTTTGGCAGAGGCCGCGGATTTCCAGCTGGTGGTCCATCGCTTTGAAATTTTTGCTGCGCGCGAGTTGGGTAAGAGCTCTTTCCACCGTGGGGTTTTCTGGCAGGGCGATGACGCGGCCGCAATTGGTGCAGGTCAGGTGGTGATGGTGGTGTTGGAAGATATCGCTTAGCTCCAATTTGGAGTGCCAACCCAGCTGTAGGCGGCTGATGATACCAAGCCTTTCAAACACCTTTATATTGCGGTATACCGTCGCTTGGTCGTGAAGGGTTAGGAGTTTAATGAGTTGATGGATAGTCAGGGCATTGTGTTTCTGGAGGATAACAAATAGTCGCAGCCGTGGCTTGGTGACAAAATGGCCGTTTTGCTTGAGCAATGCTTTAAAACGCTTGATTTCTGGTGACATGCTGCAATTTTACTATAAATTGCGAATAATTTGCAATTTATGTGCCATGAACCATACTAAGGTCTATGGCACACGAACACAACGGCGAATGCTGTGGACAAGCCGAAGCCAGTCAAACTGAGCCCCACTACCACGAGTACAATCATGAACACCATCATAATTTAGCTGGCCATATTGGCGCAGCATGCTGTAGCGGCGCCTGCAACCATCCGGAGCACATGCTCGGCATTAACTTCTTAGAAGCACAACAGATGCTAGATGGCGTATTAGAAGAGGCTAGCGAGGACGAGAACGATATCTTGGGCTTAAAAAAGAAAAAGAAGCGCTCCAACTATGGCAAGGTTCTGCTAAGCTTGAAGCAGGCTCCCGACCTGCCAAATTAAAGAAAACAACTAAATGCTCCCCGTAATACTATCTATTTCAACATTTTTTTCTACCCTGCTGGGAGGCCTGACAGCACTTAAGCATAAGGACCGGTTGCACCGGGTACTCGGTTATACCGCTGGAGTCCTGCTGGGCGTGGTGGCCTTTGATATCCTGCCGGAAATTTTCCGCACTGCTAGTGAACTCAGGATTGACCCGACCGTGCCGATGGTCGCATTGGTACTGGGCTTCCTGATATTCCATATCATTGAAAAAAGCATCTTGCTGCATAATGCCCAGGAAGCAGATTACGGCAAACACCACCATCCACATGTCGGGGTACTGTCGGCACTGGCGTTGTCCGGCCATAGTTTTTTGGATGGTGTCGGAATCGGGTTGGGTTTCCAGGTTGACCATAAGGTCGGTATCGCCGTCGCAATCGCAGTCATCGCGCACGACTTTTCCGACGGACTAAATACCGTCAGCCTGATGCTGGTCCATAAGAATGAACGCCTGAAGGCCATCAAATTATTATTGGTTGATGCGGTTGCGCCGGTCATCGGCGCCTTATCCACCTTGGTGATACACGTATCGCATACAGGTCTGGTAGTGTATCTGGGTTTCTTTGCCGGATTTCTGCTGTACATCGGTGCCAGCGAAATCCTACCAGAAGCCCACAGCGAACATTCGTCTTACCGCACCATATGGTTGACGGTATCAGGCGCCGTCTTCATGTTCGTCGTCACCCGGTTTATTTAATACAAACTGCTACAATGTAAACATGTTGATGGCAGTGATTATTCTGGGGGTAGCGGTGGCCGTTCTGGTGGTTCTTTTGCTGCGCAGGAATACGGCGCCCAGCAGCGGCGATGCGGCGTTGCTGCTCAAACAGGACCTGACGACATTGACGGAAAGCGTCACGCAGCTTAAGGAAGGGCTGCATCTACAGATTAACGACCGTCTGGATAAGAACAATACCCAGATGCTCAAACAGTTTGCCCAGAGCACCGATATCATCAAAGACGTCACCCAGAAATTGACGGCACTGGAGAAGACCAACCAGCAGGTCGGCGATATCGCCGGCGAACTTAAGCTGTTACAGAATGTGCTGCAGAACCCCAAGCAACGGGGAAACCTGGGGGAAATCTACTTGGAGAGCGTGCTGGAAAACGTGCTGCCGCCAGGCATTTTCCAAATGCAATATGGTTTTAAGAACGGTGAGACGGTAGACGCGGTGGTGTTCGTAGACAAAAAAGTCATACCGATTGATTCAAAATTCTCCCTGGAAAACTACAACCGGTTGGTAGAATCAAAGACCCCGGAAGAGCGTTTGCTGCACGGCAGCGAATTCAAGAAAGACCTGAAGAAACGGATTGACGAGACGGCCAAATACATCCGGCCGCGTGAGAAGACCATGGATTTCGCGTTCATGTTCATCCCAAGCGAAGCTATTTACTATGACTTGCTCATCAATAAGATAGGCATGGCTAATACGTCTTCGCGGGACCTGATTGAATACGCTTTCCGGGATAAGAAGGTAATCATCGTCAGCCCGACTACGCTGCTGGCTTATCTGCAGACTGTCTTGCAAGGGCTTAGAGGCATGCAGATTGAGGAACAGGCCAAAGACATCCAGATGCGGGTCGGCGAACTTGGCCGGCATATCGCGGGCTATGACCAATATATGCAGAAGCTTGGCGGCTCATTAGGCACGACGGTCAATCACTACAACGCCGCGCACAAAGAGTTGAAGAAAATTGATAAGGACGTGGTGAAGATTGCCGGCGAAAGCCCAGGTGTCGAGCCGCTGCTGCTTGACCGCCCGACAGACGATACCGAGGACCTCTAGAAACGCACCCAGTTGACAGAATAACGTAAATATCCTATGGTTTGTGTATGAGTCAAGAAGCATCTGCTGAACTGTGGGAAGGCTTTCAAAACGAAAGCGCCCTTCACCTGGCGGAATTAGACGTTGGACGAGTAGTGGCATTGCAGACTGATGCACATACCCAGATACCGCGGACTACCTTTGAGATAGAGGATGCCGGTATGCAGCCGAGAGTCGTGATTGAAGAAGAGGATGGCCTGGAAATTGGTCCGCCCTCGGTAAAGCTAGCCGGCACGTGTACCCGTGAAGCCTGGGTCGGCCGGTTAAGTACCTGGCCCCGCTATACCAGTACCGGTCTGATTGTCCCGGGCGAACATCTCATACTGGAAGTCAATCACAGACCACGTTATCTGAAAGCGAGTGTGGTGGGTTGGTGTTTGCTTGATATCGTTGAAAGATCAAGCCAGTCACGGGGCAAGCGGCGTTAGGATTTTAGCAGGTCAATCGTGAGTGCAGCGGTCCAGCTGAAGCTGGCGACCCCCGCCGGGGAACCGTCGATAGGGCTGAAATACTCATAACAGCCGGCGCTGGTGACCATGTCTATGGTCGATTCGGTGAGCGCGGCTGCGTGGTCAGCGTAACCCATGCGTTTAAGCCCGTCTATGATGAGCCAGTTGGTATTGACCCACGTCGGCCCTTGCCAGTAGGCGTGCGGCTGGAACCACGGCGAGTTAGCCGGTACGCTGGGTACCGGGAAGTTCATGCCGAACATATGTTGGTTCTCCAGCATGCGGACGAGCTGGTCGGCGCGTTCCTTGGTAATGGTACCGGCATATAAAGGCATGAGGGCAGCGATGCTCGGTTCCTTGAGCAGGTTGTGGGTGACGAAGTTGCGCGAATAATACTGGCCGGAATACGGGTCCCAAAGTTGTTCCAACGCCGTTTCGGTCTTGGCCATGGAGGCCAGCAGCTCTTCCGGCAACTTTTCTTTGAGCAAGGTAGCGATAGCTTTCAGATGCTGATTGGCGCGGATGAAGATTGAGTTGAAAGTCAGGTCTTCTATGGCGAACAAGGAGTGGGAAAGCACCTTGTCTATATCGTAGCTTTTACGGCGCAGGCGCCGTTGCGTGCTGAAGAGAGCCAGCGCCTCGATGGGATTGAGGCGTTCAGCGGCCGGGACATACTTGGTATCCCGCCTAAAGAGGTTGATGAGCCAACCGGCATTAAGCTTTTTTAGGACGGTAATCCAAACGGCAAGCTGATGCTCATGTAGTTCCTGCATCCATGGCGGCGTGTTGTCGAGGCCGGTCTCCCAAGGGTGTATCTGCAATACCAGGCCTTCATCATGCGGGTCCCGCTCGGCATAGAGCCATTGGTGATGGGCCAGCAGGGCGGGGTAGACCTGTTTGTACCAGCTGCGCCGCTCAGCTTTTTTAAGCCTGTCGCCTACACGCACGACTGCTTCAGCCAGGACAGGCGGCTGGGTGATGCCGCTGGTAGCGATATCGTCTGGTGAATACGGGTTTGACCAGCTGCGCCAGATGTTGCGGTCGCGGCTATGGACATTGGTGCTCAGGATATTATGCGGCAACATGCCGTTATGCCACTGGCCCCTTAACAGACTCAGAATTTCTGTTTGGGCGCGGTCGATATCCAAGTGCCTCAGACCGATGGCTACGAAACAGCTGTCCCACAACCATTGGTGGGGGTACAAACCGGCTGCTGGCACGGTGTAATTGCCAACATCATTCCGTGCAAGTACCGTCTTGGCCTCTTCCAGGATGTCTAGCTCCGGTTTTGTATCATCCTTAGAAGCGGTATCCATAGGTGCCAGTATAAAACGCTAGCGGTAGTTTGTGAAACTCAACGGGAAATCAAGATCCTGGCTGCGCAGCAGACGCATGATGTTCTGCAGGTCGTCTTTGCTGGCGCTGGTGACCCTGACAACGTCGCCCATTATCTGGCATTTGGCCTTAGGATGGCTGTCGCGGATAAGCCCTGTAATCTTCTTGGCATTTTCCTGGCTGATACCTTGCTTGAAAGGGACTTCCTTGGTTGTCTTTAGATTGGCAACGACAGCTTCGCGGGATATATCCAGCACCTTTTGGCTCTGGTCGCGGGCAGCCAGTTTCTTGCGGACGATGTCCAGGATAGCGTCAACCTGCCATTCACCGGCACCGGTTACCTTAAGTCCGGTCTTGTCGGTGTCGAGCCACTCTATGGCAGCCGGCGTGCCTTTGAAGTCATAGCGGTTCGCCATCTCGCGCTCCGCCTGTCCGAACACATTGTTCATCTCGGCCTTGTCGTACTCGCTTACCACATCAAACGAAAAATTACTCACATCTGTATTATAATCATGTATAAGATGACTTACAAAGATCCTAAGGTTGTTGCCGTTGCCGCGGTACTCAAAAAAAGACTCGCTGGAATGGCAGATAAGGCAGCGATTCTGAAAGCCGTCGAACTGAAGGCACTCTACGCTGAAATACCAAGCCTGCCGGCCGGAAAACGAGCGAAGTTCGGCCAGGAAATCAATGCACTCAGACAAGAGCTTGAGGGGCTGGTTGCCGACCATACGGATACGGCAGCTCAATTGACGCCGATTGACGTGACGGCTCCGTTTGATGTCAATACACCTGTTGAACGGCGGCCTGAGCTGCTGCCAGCCGAGAATGGCAGCCAGCATCCCCTGATGGCCGAGATTAAACTTATGTCGGACATTTTTTATAGGATGGGTTTCATCATTGCTGAATCGCGGGAGCTTGATGATGAATACCACATGTTCACCAGCCTGAATTTTCCAGAAGGCCATCCGGCCCGCGATGATTACGACACGTTCATGACGGTGGAAACTGACAAAAACGGGAATCCATTCGTCGCCCCTGCGCATACCAGTACCATGCAGAACCGGTTGTTGAAGAAATATAAAGGCAACCTGGAGCAAGGCAGACCGATTGCCATCCTCGTACCGGACAGGGTATTCCGCAATGAAGACTTGGACGCCCGCCATGAACATACGTTTTACCAACACGAAGGCATCTATGTAGATAAGGGCATGCATGCTGGCAATCTTATGGCAACGCTCAAGACTTTCCTGAGTGAGTACTATCATGCCGATATAGATATCAAGACCCAACCGTTCTATTTCCCCTTTACTGAACCTAGTTTTGAGTTTGCATTGAGTTGCCCTTTCTGCAAGAAAGCCGGCTGCAACATCTGCTCCTATTCAGGCTGGATAGAGCTACTTGGCTGCGGAATGATACACCCCAACGTCCTCAGGATGGCAGGCATTGACCCGAACGTATATACCGGTTTTGCGTGGGGCGGCGGTGTCGACCGGTTGGTCATGATGAAGTACGGCATTGAAGACGTACGCCACTTCCACTCAGGTAAATTGGAATTTTTGAGGCAGTTCTCATGAAGATAGCCGTCAACACTATCCGCGGGATGAATGCACGTTACGGATGCGCGGCCGACATCATGCCGGACGGTATTGAGAAGTTGGTAGAGAAAATCGGCGCCCAGCTAGGAGCAGTTGAAGAAGTCAAAGACCTTAGCAAAAAATACCAAGGCATCATCATCGTGAAAGTGGTGTCGTGCGTAAAACATCCGAACGCTGACAAATTACACATCTGCAAGATAGATGATAATGGCGTAGTGAAAGCTGTTAAGCGGGACAAGGATGGTTCAGTACAGGTAGTCTGCGGTGCTCCGAATGTCCGTGCCGGCATGTATGCGGCCTGGCTGCCGCCCGGTGCGACAGTGCCTAGCAGTGTGGACAAGGAACCATTCGTCTTAGAGGCGCGCGAAATCCGCGGCGAGAAGAGCAATGGCATGTTGGCAAGCCCAAGCGAGCTGGCTATCAGCGATGACCACAGCGGTATATTGGAAATCACCGAAAAAGTTAAAGCCGGCGCCGACTTTGCGCGGGAGTTCGGCCTGGATGATTATGTAATCGACATAGAAAATAAAATGCTTACCCATCGCCCCGATTGTTTCGGTTTCCTGGGTATTTCCCGTGAACTCGCCGGTATCCAGCAGATGCCATTCAAAAGTCCGCAGTGGTATAAACAAAAGCCTGCTTTCCCAAAAACTGAAACAACACAGCTACCTTTTAAGGTACGGAACGGTCTGCCCAAACTGGTACCGCGCTTCACGGTCATTACCATGAGTGATGTCCAGGTCGGTCCCAGCCCGCTCTGGCTGCAGATAGAGCTTGCCAAGGTCGGACAGCGTTCTATCAATAACATCGTAGACTATACGAATTTTTTCATGCTGGAGACGGGGCAGCCCTTGCACGCCTATGATTATGACAAACTACCCGCACCCAGCCTGGAAACCAGATTGTCTAAAAAGGGCGACAAATTAAAGTTGCTGAATGGTAAACAACTTATTCTGGAGGATGACACCACTATCCTGATAACTTCGGGAGATAAACCGGTGGGTATCGGCGGTGTGATGGGCGGGGCTGAAACAGAAGTCGACGCACATACCAAGAACATCGTGCTGGAGTGCGCCAATTTTAACATGTATTCCATACGTCGTACCAGCATGAGATACGGCTTGTTCACAGATGCGGTCACGAGGTTCAATAAAGGCCAAAGCCCGCTCCAGAATCTGGCGGTACTGGCCAAGATTGTCGATGAGATCCGCCAGTTTGCCGGCGGCAAAGTTGCCGGCAATGTCGCCGACATCGGCCACACGGAAACTGCACAAAAAGCCGTACGTGCGAACGTAGGCTTCATCAATGACCGTCTTGGGCTTGACCTGTCAGCGGACGAGATGCACAAACTGCTCAAGAATGTGGAATTTGATATAGAGCGTACGGATAATAAGGCTGAGCTGAAGGTGACACCGCCGTTCTGGCGGACCGATATAGAGATTCCGGAAGACATCGTCGAGGAAATCGGCAGGCTATATGGTTATGACCACCTGCCGCTTGTGCTGCCTAGACGCGACCTGACCCCTGCGCCACAAGACAAAGGTCTTAAGCTCAAACAACACCTGCGGAAAATCCTGTCTGAGGCTGGCGCCAATGAAGTGCTGACCTACAGCTTCGTACACGGCGACCTGATTGATAAGGTCGGGCAAGACCGCAAACTGGCTTATACGCTAAGCAATGCACTAAGCCCGGATCTCCAGTACTACCGTATGAGCTTGACGCCGAGCCTGCTTGATAGGGTCCACCCCAACATCAAAGCCGGTTACGACGAATTTGCTATCTTTGAGTTAGGCAAGGGGCACAACAAAAGCCAGATGGACGAACATGACAAAGCGCTGCCCAAGGAATTCCAGATGCTTTCATTGGTTTCCACTGTCAGCGACAAGAAAGCTAATGAGCATACCGGCGCGGCATACTACAGCGTACGCCGTTATCTGGATTATCTGGGCCGCGAACTTGGAGTGGCGTTAAGATATGTCCCCATTGAAAAAGAAGAAGCGTACCAGGTCGCACGGCCCTTTGACTACAAGCGCTCAGCAGCGGTATGGTCCGGGGATGTTCCTCTGGGCATGGTGGGAGAATACCGGACAAGCGTCCTGAAGCAGCTTAAGTTACCCCGCCTTACCGCCGGATTTGAGATAGGTATTGAACAGCTCATGGCAAGCATCCCCAAGCACAAGGTATACGATACGCTTTCGCGTTTTCCGAAAGTCGAACAGGATATTTCGCTCAAAGTGCCTGCTGCGATTACCTACCAGGCAGTTCATGAAGCACTGGCGGTACATTTGTTGGCAATCCCTGGTTTGCGTGCCGAGTTGCAGCCGCTTGATATATATCAGGATACGAAAGATTTGAAGCACAAACACATCGCGTTCCGTTTCACGGTCTCAAGTTACGAGAAAACGCTCAAGAACCAGGAGGTCAACGACATGTTGGATAAGGCCGCTGCCGCAGCCCACGCAAAACTTGGCGCAGAAAGATTGTGATGAGACGGCTCAAACTTTTGCTGGCTGGGCTGGGGCTCGCCGCAGGGTTATTGCTTACACCGGTCCTGGCGCATGCTGATGTCAATGATTTCGTGGTCAATGACTTTAGCGCCGATTACTATCTGAGCAAAGACGACGCCCAGGGCGCATTGCATGTGACCGAACATATCGACCTCACGTTCTCTGATTTTAACCACGGTATCTTGCGCGCTATCCCACAGAGCTATAAAGGCCATTCGTTAAAGTTGCATATCAACAGTGTCTCATCTGGCAGCGGGGCACCGAGCCAATACACGACATACACCGATAGCGGCAACACGGTGCTCAAGATAGGCGACCCCGCCAGGACCATCACTGGCCACCAACAATACGTCATTGATTACACGATGCAGAACGTCATAACTTTTTACGGTGATCACGACGAACTTTATTGGGATATAAACGGCGACCAATGGCGACAACCTTTCACGCATGTGCAAGCGATATTCCACCTACCCGCTGGGCTGACCCTGAACAATCAGAAATGTTATACCGGTACTTTTGGCTCCAGTGAACAGGCGTGCAGTATCGTTAAAACGACGGAGACCGTCACGGCTGAAACAAGCAGGGGCCTGCAAGCGCGGGAAACATTCACAGCTGTCATAGCTTTTCAGCCCGGCTATTTTTCCAAGCCGACGATGGCAGATTGGTGGAAGGATAACGGAGCCAAGGTCGCGGCTATTATCCTGCCGCCGCTTATCATCGGCGGCGTGGCGTATGGGCGCTGGCGCAAAAACGGCAAGGACATCCGGGGCCGCGGTACCATCATCCCGGAATACGAACCGCCAGACGGCATAGGACCGGCTGAAGCGGGCGTTATAAGCAGTTACAGGCTTGAGCCGAAATATGTCTCAGCCACTATCATCGACCTGGCCATACGCGGTTACCTGCGCATCATAGAGACCACCAAGAAAAAACTGCTCAAGGATAGTAAGGAATATAGCTTTGTGCTGTTGAATAGCCAATGGGATGACCTCAAACCGTACGAAGTACAGATACTTTCGGCCATTTTCAACGACCGTACCATACAGAACACGGTGGAACTTGGGTCCTTGAAAAAAACTTTCTATATAACACTTGCCATACTACGCAAGATGCTTCCGCAGAATCTGACAGCAGCGGGGTATTTTCCTTCAAACCCGCTGAGCACCGGCAATATGTTCTTCCTGGCTGGCGGCGCCTGTATATTTGCGGCCTTTTTCCTCCATTCATGGATAAGCATCGGTCTGGGAGTGAGCGTGGTGCTGTTGTTTGCCTTTGGCGCGTTGATGAAGAAACGGACGGCCCAAGGCGTCGCAGCGCTGGAAAAACTGAAGGGCCTGAAACTGTACATGCAGACCGCGGAAGCGGACCGTATCAAGATGCTGCAAAGCCCGGATGCACCATATGCTGCTACCTCCGCGGCTCCGCAGAAGACGGTGGAGTTGTTCGAGAAGTTGCTGCCATACGCCATGGTCCTGGGCGTAGAGAATGAGTGGGCCAAACAGTTCGCCGATATATACAAGACGCCGCCTGATTGGTACAGCGGCAACTGGACCACCTTCAATGCCATTTATCTGACGTCTGCGCTCAGCGGCAGCGTGAGCGCTATGTCTACCAACTTCAGCCCGCCTAGCAGTTCGGGCAGTTCCGGTTTCTCGGGCGGCGGCGGATTTTCAGGCGGAGGCGGCGGAGGCGGCGGTGGAGGTGGTTGGTAGTGCGGCGCAAAGATAATTACGTGTTTAGGTTTATGTTCATATGAGACAGATAGTCCGGATACTGCGGTTCACTAAGTCGCTAAAGCGCTACTACATAGGTGTGGCCATCATGACGGTGCTGTTGGCTGCCATGAGCCAGCTGGTGCCCTTGTTGACCAAAGGCGCTATTGATGAGATAACCAAGGGCCTGGGCGGCGGCCATGCCAATGTCCGTTATGTGGCGTTCTTGGCGTTTTTGATATTCCTGACGGATATCGGTCAGACGTATCTCAGCAATATCGGCGGCTACTGGGGAGACATCCTAGCCATCAAGCTGCGCCAATTCATGAGCGCGCGCTATTATGAACATCTGTTGAGCCTGCCGCAGCGCTATTTTGACACCGAACTGACCGGCACCATCATCAACCGTATGCACCGCGGCATACAGGATATCGGTGATTTCGTGCAGATGTTCAGCAATAACTTCTTACAATTCATATTCAGTACCGTATTCACGCTGGCCATCGTCGCGTACTACTCCTGGCCGGTGGCCATCATGCTGGGTGTGCTGTATCCCATCTTCATATGGATGACGGCCAAGACAAGTAATGTATGGCAGGGTTACCAGAAGAAAATCAATGAGGATCTTGATATAGCCAGCGGCAGGTTCGCAGAAAGCGTCGGCCAGGTCAAGGTAGTGAAAAGTTTCATCCAGGAGGCGCGCGAATTGAAGTTCTTTGACCGCTACCTGCAGAAAGCCGTCGATAACGTGAAGCCGCAGAGCAATTACTGGCACCGGCGGGATAATATGCGGCGCAGTGTCCTGGCACTTATTTTCTTCGCGGTGTTCATGTTCATCTTCGTGCAGACGGCACGCGGACAATACACCCTAGGAACCATGGTACTGCTTATCCAGTACGCCATGCTTATCCGCATCCCTATCTTCAGCATCAGCTTCCTGGTTGATAGGACCCAACGCGCCATAGCGAACAGCAAAGACTATTTTGAGGTCATGAGCGAACGGCCGGAGATATTGGACGCGGATGGGGCAGCGGACCTGGCTGTCAGTCAGGGCGAGATACGGTTTGAAGGGGTATCCTTCAGTTATGATAAGAACCAGCCGGTACTCAAAGATATCAATCTGACCATCGAGCCCGAAACCAAGATAGCTTTGGTAGGCGAAAGCGGCGAGGGCAAGACCACCCTCACCAACCTCCTGCTCAGGCTCTACGAACCGGAGCAGGGTAACATATTGATTGACGGGCAGAACATTGCTGACATCACACAGCGTTCGTTGCGCGAGAACATCGGAGTCGTTTTCCAGGATCCGGCTCTGTTCAGCGGTACTATCCGCGAAAATATCGCCTATGCCAAACCCGACGTCGCCGACAAACATGTCATTGCCGCCGCCAAAGCGGCTAATGCCGATGAGTTCATCGCTAAGCTTGAGAAAGGCTATAAGACTGAGATTGGCGAACGCGGGCTGAAGTTATCCGGGGGCCAGAAACAACGCATCGCGATTGCCCGGGCGCTGCTGAAGGACGCTCCCATCCTGATACTGGATGAAGCGACCAGCAGCCTTGATAGCAAATCAGAAGCTATGGTCCAGGAAGCGCTGGAGCGGTTGATGCGCGGCCGCACGACCATCATCATCGCCCATAGGCTCAGTACCATCCAACATGTCGATCAGATTATCACCATCCGGGCAGGCCAGATAGATGAGATTGGCACACCGGAAGAACTGGCCCGCAGCGGC
>DATIHP010000086.1:0-3565 GCA_035480495.1 Saccharimonadales bacterium (SeqCode) | reverse complement strand
GTGCCTAACCTGGAGCGGCGCCACAAAGAGACCGACAGCGACTTCATGCGCCGTGATATCGAACGGTTCATGCGCGAACGTCCTTGCCACATTTGTAAAGGACGGCGCCTCAAACCGGAGGTCCTGGCTGTGACGGTCGCCGGCCACTCCATCATGGATATCTGTGAACTGTCAATTGACGAGGCCATTGATTTTTTCAACCAGCTTAAGCTCAGCGATAAGGAACTACAGATAGCACGGCAGGTCAATAAGGAGATATGCGCCCGGCTGAAATTCATGCAGGACGTCGGATTGAATTATCTGAACCTGCTGCGCAGCGCCGTGACATTGTCCGGCGGCGAGGCTCAGCGTATCCGTCTGGCCACGCAGATAGGCTCCGGCTTGCAAGGGGTTTTGTACGTACTTGACGAACCCAGCATCGGCCTGCATCAACGGGATAATGCCCGCCTTATCCAGACACTGAAGCATTTGCGGGACTTAGGCAATACCGTACTTGTGGTAGAGCATGATGAAGAAACCATCCGCACCGCCGACTACCTGTTGGACATCGGGCCGGGCGCCGGTATCCATGGCGGCGAGGTTGTCGCTGCCGGTACGCCGCAACAGGTCACCAATAACCCCCGCAGTATCACCGGCCAATACCTCCAGGGGAAACAGAAGATAGATACCCCGGCCAAGCGCCGGGCAGGCAACGGCAAAAGCCTGGTGATAAAGGGCGCCCGCGAAAATAATCTCAAGAATATCACCGTTGATATCCCCTTGGGCAAACTGGTCGTTATCAGTGGCGTATCCGGCTCCGGCAAATCGTCCCTCATCAACGACATCTTGGCCAAGGAACTATCGGCCCGGCTCATGCGGGCCAATGAGGTCCCCGGCGCCCATGACGATATCGAGGGAATCAAGCAGCTGGACAAAGCGATTGTCATTGACCAATCACCGATAGGACGCACACCGCGCAGCAACCCCGCTACGTACACGGGCTTATTTACACCTATCCGGGAATTGTTTGCTAGTGTCCCGGAAGCAAAATTACGCGGCTACAACCCGGGCCGGTTCAGTTTCAATGTGAAGGGGGGCCGCTGCGAAAATTGTGCCGGCGACGGCATCATCAAGATAGAGATGCACTTCTTGCCGGATGTCTATGTGCCCTGTGAAGTCTGCAAAGGCAAGCGTTACAACCGCGAAGCGCTGGAAATCCATTACAAAGGCAAGACAATCAGTGATGTCCTGCAGATGACATGCGAGCAAGCCTTGGAATTCTTTGAAAACATCCCGGCGATTGCCCGTAAGCTTCAGACCATGGTGGACGTCGGTCTGGGTTACATCGCCTTAGGCCAACCCGCTACGACACTGTCCGGCGGTGAGGCCCAGCGCGTGAAACTGGCCACCGAACTGTCGCGGCGGCCAACCGGCCGCACGCTGTATATCCTGGACGAACCGACCACCGGACTGCACATGGCAGATGTCGACAAGCTGCTCGGCGTACTGCACGCCTTGGTCGACACCGGTAACAGCATGATAATAATCGAACACAACCTGGACGTCATCAAAAACGGCGACTGGATTATCGACATGGGGCCGGAGGGCGGCGACGCCGGCGGGCAAGTGGTGGCCGAGGGGACACCGGAACAGGTGGCGAAGAATAAGACCTCGTATACGGGGCAGTTTTTGAAGCGGCTATTCTCTTAAGCGGACTTCCGGTTCCGCCGTCTTTTTGCCAGTAAGCCTTGGACCAGATGATACAGAACTGGTCCGAAGCTTAAGACCATGACGAGCAGGACGACTGGCAGAACATAGTGGTCAATGTTAGGAATACGGCTGCCGAACAGGTAGCCAAGCATCGTAACGCCGCCTCCCCACAAGATACCGCCGATAACGTTATAAAGCATGAACTGGGCTATATCCATCTTTCCCACGCCCGCCACGACGGCTGCGAAAGTGCGGACAATCGGGATAAAGCGGGCGAAGAGGATGGTCTTGTTGCCGTGGTCAGCATAGAATTTTTCGGCCCGCATGACATATTCCTGTCTGAACAACAGGCCGTCGGTCCTTTTGAATACCCGCTTGCCGCCATGTTTACCGATGTTATAGCCGGCATAATTACCGGCTATGCTGGCTAACATGATGACGATTAGGACCCAACCAAGCGGTAACTTACCTTGAGCCGCGAAAACACCGGCACTGAGCAACAGCGTATCTCCGGGTAGGAAAAAGCCCACCAAAAGACCTGTCTCGGCAAAGATGATGGCACCGACCAGCAAGAGTCCGCCACTTTCTATGAGATGGGTTACGTCAAACATTCGGATTAAGCTTAACATATCCAGGGCTGCATCATCGGCCGATTCTTGCTATAATGACAGGATTATTTCTGGAGACAAACGGAAGGACGTTTAGATGAGCGGTGATACGATAGTGGTGGAGTTACAGGAACGTACGGTCATCCGTAAGGGTTTACAACACCTGCGGGCATCCGGCATGATTCCTGCCGTCATCCACGATCACGGCAAAACTTCCATCCATGTCATGGGTGATTTTATCCAGCTCAGCAAGGTTTACGGCGCGGCCGGCAAACACCACCCGGTCCAGTTGACCGTCGGCAAGCAACAGCACCTTGCTCTTATAAAAGACGTCGATTTTGAACCGGCCAAACACCAGATGCGCCACATCGTTTTCCAGGCCATCAAGCAGAACGAGGAAGTCGAAGCCGAAGTGCCGATTGTCTTTAAGGAAGTTGAGATTCCGGCCGAGAAACTGAGCCTGCTGGTGCTTAAGCAGCTTGACCGGGTCGAAGTAAAGGCACTCCCAAGCGACCTTCCCGATGAATTGGAGATTGATCCAAGCAGCCTGGCGAACGTCGGGGACCACCTGACCGTCGCTGACCTGCACGTACCCGAGGGTGTGACCGTCGTAACCGATCCGACCGCCCAGGTCGCTATCGTCGAGATGCCGAAAGATCAGATTGCCGAAGCCGATGAAGCCGCTGCCGCTTTGGCTGAAGACGCCGGTGTAACGGCCGAAGAAGAACCTGCCGAAGAAGAAGGCGAAACCCCGGCTGAAGAAGGCGAATCCGGCGAAGAAGAGTAACTATTTATCCGGATTTATAGGGTGGGTTTCAATGATCTGGCGCAAGGGCATGACTTTCCGCTCCCTTATCAACCCCTGAACCAGTGCTGAGTTGTCTTGCTCCACTGCATTCTTCCGCGTCAATGCGTTGCCCCAGGAGACGCCGATATCGGGTACTATGTCTGCCCCATAGCTGACCGGGGGCACAGGCATGCTCGGGGCAAGCGGATAGTCAGGCCGGACGGAGCTCAGCGGTCTTGCTCACCATTACCAAAAGTCATAGTACTCCTTACTATTGTAAGAAATCACTATATGCCGGATAGGCAGAAGCGGCTATAAGAAAACTCACAAGCCGGCGGACTTATTCTTCTAAGAAACCACCGGATTGATGGGACCACAGCTTGGCGTACAGTCCTTTCTTGGCCAGCAGTTGCTTATGCGTACCTTCTTCGACTATTTTGCCTTTGTCTAACACTACTATACGGTTCAGGCGTTGGACGGT
>DATIHP010000085.1:0-15263 GCA_035480495.1 Saccharimonadales bacterium (SeqCode) | reverse complement strand
TATACGCCAGCAATCGTCGTCGGCTAATTGTGCTCTCGACTTATGACCGATAACATTATCTTCCTCATCGACTAAGATTACTTTTTCATCATGTTCCATTGGACTTAGTCTGGCTTGGATGCTAGCACCTCGTTGAGTTTTTCAACCAGGACGTAGGGAGTATTCTCTACCTTTATCCAATAATCCTTGATGCCGAGCGCCCTAACCTCTTTTTGGGTTCCAGGGTTGTCAAAGTCAGACAGGACGATGAGATGGGTCTTGTCATCCTGCTTGTGCCCGCCCTTCTGGTACTCGCGCAGGAACTCCATGCCGCTGACCTGTGGCAGCAACAAGTCAAGCAGTATGACATCGTAATGCTCCAGCTTTATTTTCTCTAGCGCTTCCTTGCCGTCGCTCGCGACATCTATGGAGAAGTGTTTCTGGAGCACCTCCACATACATCGTCTGTACGACGGGGTAATCTTCTATATATAAGATGCGGGCTTTGGCCATAGTTCCTCCTAGAATTTTATTATAACGCTTGTTCCTTTACCAGGCTGTGATTCCAGCTCCATAGTGCCCTCGAACCGTTCTATGATGACCTTACTGGCATACAGGCCCAGGCTCATACCGTAGAGCTCGCTGGACTCCGTATCTTCATCGCCCGTTTGTTCTTGCAGGCGGCTGAATAGTTTCCACAAATTTTTCTGCTCGGCCGGGGTCATGCCCGGTCCCTTGTCGGTCACATTTATGGTGATGGTCTGTGTCTTCTTGTTCAGGCTCAACGCAACGGATACCGGCGTACCTGCCGGGCTGTAATGGAATGCGTTCTCTATGATGTTGTCCATGGCGATGCGCAACTGGTTGGGCTCGGCGTCCAGCATGATGTGTTCTATCGGCAGGTTGGTACGCAGGTCTTTCATACGCTTCGCGCCGATTGCACAGCTGATAGCGGTTTCGTTTAACAGTTCCAACAGGTTGATTGCCTGGGTGGCTTCCCGAGGCTTCGTCACCTGGTCGTTCGCGGCGGCCAGGACGTTCGTTATCATGGTGTTCAGACGCATATTCTCGCGCTTGAGCTGACGCAGATACTCTTTGTCTTTCGCACTCCAATGGTCGTAACTGTCGCTGTGCTCCAGCATCTCCACGATGGCCGCGATGATACTGGGCGGATGGTGCAGCTGGTGCCTGAGCATGGCCAGCAGCTGCTGGTACGTACGCTCGCGTTCATCCATGGCGTTCAAGGCGCTGAAGCGCGTGATGATGGCTGCCAGTAACAATAACAGACAGGGGTAAAAAGTTAGCGGCACATAGAGTTCTTTCAAGGCGTAGGTGTGCGGATTCAGCAAGGCGTAGCCCAGGACGGCCCCTATATAAGCCAGGCTGCTCATGGCGGCAGCCACATACGCCGCCGGACGTTCAAACAGGATGCCTATGACCAGCACGGGGATAGCGTACAGCAAAGTGGCCCGGCTGGTCAGGCCGCCTTGCAGGTAGATGATGGATGAGGCGATGGTAAGGTCCAGAATGGCTTGTAAGAACGCGATGAACTGGTAATAACGCAGCGTGGCCCGGCGCCAGGCCGCTATGGCCAGCCAGAACAATCCGTTGATTGCTAGCCCGCCTGCACTCAGCAGCACATAGATTGCCAAACGGCGTTTGCTGCCGCCAGCCAGATACGTCGAAACGGTGCCGACCCCTCCCAGCAGCATGACGTACAGCCAGCGCAGCCGTATCATCCACTTGGTGCGCAGCCGGAACTCGGCCAGTTGTTGTTCTTTGGTATCAAGCAAAAATTGGCTGAAAGATGGCACGGGCTATATATCCTTAAGCACTATTAGTCCTAAGTATACCTTACTTAACGAAGGTTTTTGAGCTCGGCGGCGTTGGCTCGCCTGGTATCCTTCAATTTGATTGCCTGGCGTTTGTCGTATTTCTTTTTGCCGCGGCCGGCGGCGATGCGGAGTTTGATATAGCGGCCGCGTGTCAGTAATTCCAGCGGCACGATGGTATTGCCTTGTTGTTTGGCTGCGATGAGCTCGTCAATCTGCCGGCGCTTCGCCAACAGTTTACGGTTGCGGGTGCGGTCCACTTCCGGTACCTTGACCGAACAGTCACCGCTGATGGTGGCGTTCACCAGCCATAGTTCATTGTCTTTAATCGTCACATAGGAACCCTTCAGATGGCCCTGCCCGCGCCGCAGGGCTTTGGTCTCCGCACCTGTCAGTGCGACGCCCACGACGAACCCGTCGCCGAGCTCATAATCATGTCTTGCGCGGCGGTTGCTTATCTGTTTAGATGTATGCGGCTTGTGCTTCACAATAGAGGTATTGTAGCGCACCGGCCCCTAACAGTTCTAACAAGTCTTAGACTAAGATTTTTCGTTTGGCGCGTTCAGCTTCAATTTGTGTCTTAAGGGCGCGTCCCTCTTGGAGGGCTTGGTTGACGATGATTTCGGTCCAAACGTCATCGTTCGGCTCCGGTATGTCAACGGAGCGGGCCCAAGCCGCCAGTTCGCGTGCCCAGTCAAAGTTCTCAGGTACATCCAACCGATAGCTTCGCCAGGTATTGCCTTCAGGCGGTAAAATAGTTGCCTCGCCGTTTGCGGTCTGCGTTCCCCATCGCCCGTCAAGAGTCGCATCCCAGCTATCCGACACATCGTAACCGTCAATGAACCGCTCGGGATCACGCGAAAGTACGGTATGAGCTGAATATTCCGGCGCTTGCATGAACGGAATGGCTATACGTGTATTGTCGCGGGTGATGTGGCTGGTTGCTTTATTGGCCGCGGCTTCGGCATCTGCTTCCAATGAAGCTACCCGTTCGTTGCCGTGTGCCAGGCCGCTACCATAAATGGTAGGGTTGCCCGTCTGCTTTTTGACTCGCAGAGCTTCTCTCAGGGCGCGGTCATCAGTACCCCGGATGCCATCTATGTACTCATCGGCCGTATCCGGCGTCGGTAAGGTGCCCAGGCCGCGGCGAGTGCGCCAACGCATACTCTCGGCTCCCCGGGGGCGTCGCAGTATGACTCTTCGGAACCAACCGCCGGCTTCGCTGTTGGCGCGGTCGGTTTCGCGTTGCGCACGGCGATACTGGCCCATGCTGAAGTATTCAAACCGGTTCGGCAAGGTGTAGACCGGACGGCCGTTGGCATTATGGCCGGCTTGGTGAAGTTGGTTCGGCTGGTCGTTCAGCTGCGTGAAGTGTCCTAGAAGCTCATGGGCCAATACCCAGGCCTGCGAATTATAGTCCTGGTCAAGCTCGCCGTCGGTAGGTTTGGCAGGTACGTGCATCTCTACAAAACCGAGGCTTGGGATAGCCACACCTAACGTTGATGCAGGGTGCTGGACGTCAAGACCTAACCCTACCCGTTTGGCATCGCCGTGCAAGCCGGCGTTTTCCCGGTTAGAAATAGCCACCATTGTGCATTCACGTCCAATCCGGCCGCCTTGTAGCTGGCTTGCAAGCCTGAATGTCCGGTGTACCAGCTCAACGGCTTCCGGTGTCGGGTCGTGGTCGACGAATATTGCCCTCAGCGATTGCGTCTCGCCATGCTCGTCAGGGTAATTGTATTGGTAGGCTTTTCGGATACGTCCGTCTTCACGGAATAAATATATGAGTTTTCTGGTATAAGCTGCCGCGAACTCGTCCAAAGTGCCATCAGCATGGACGCCATCCTCATGTATCAAGAGGCGTTGAGGGTTATCTATATCTCCTAAGTCAAGCGGGGTGCCTTTCATCTTGGTGATGCGGCGGCGTTCGGCAATCGGCAGGGCCGGCCACAAGAACGGGACGAGCGGCCATTTGTAGTCATGCTTGTGGTCGGCTGGCCGGCCATCAATGGTGACGCAGTCTTTATCAGGGTTAGGGGCCGGTGTCTCAATAGTTACGGTAGACCGTATCTCTTTATGGACTTCAAGTTTGAGTTGTGTAGCTCGCTTGTCGCCAAAGTAGTAATCAAATGCATCACGGACATCGGCTGGCAGACTTGCCGGGTCGTCATTGTGGATGCGTTGCACTTCCTGGAGGCTGCCATAGCCATGGGACGACACAAGGGTTTCAAGCTGAGTCTGTGTCTGTTGGTCCAGTGTATTTTGCTGATGCGTGACATCAATCTCTATACCAGAAAGATTAACGCCCCTGTCAGCCGCGACCTGGCGCAGAAGCGCAGCTTCGTCATCTGCGCGCTGGGTACCCAAAGCCTCATTTTCCGGTTCGTCCTGGCCGTAACCATAGTTTTGGCCGGAACCTAGCCCGAGCCATTCATCAGAAGTATTGCCTTTATCTTCAATTGCTATCCGGGTTACCGTGCTATCGGACTGGGCAGCCTTGACCTTATCAAGCAACTGGTCAATCAGGCTTGGCTTCGGATTGCTTTCACCGACCATATTCGGTGATAAATAATATGTTTCAGTATCGTTGGTCCTTATGACCGTTTCGGTGGTTCTGCTGCTCGGAGCTGGACAGACGTCATGGCCCCACATTTTCCATGCATCCTGTACGCTGTCCTTAACGCCTTGTACTTCCTCAATCACGTCTGCGGCCAGGTTTTTTATGTTACCGTCTGCAACGTTCACAACCACATTGCAGGCCAATAGGCCAATGGCGGTCGTGCGTAGCCAGCTGCGGCCATCAGTCACCAGACGGTTAGCCGGCTCAGGGTCGGCATGGAGATACCACATATGACCGAACCGCCACCGCATACGTTCTACGGGGTTATAAACTCGCCATCTTCCCAAGACTTGGCGCAGACCGGATTGATCCCCACGCATTCTCTCTTCCAGGAACGTTTCCATTTCTGCGCGTGATTCGTAATCGGGTATATCCTGCCCTGGTTGGGCAGGATCCGGATGGACATTTTCAACGGTTTGATGCGGGTCGTGTTCCAGTGGTGCTGGTTGGAATGGCATGAGAACTCCAAAGTTACTTAAGGAGTACAATAATAGCATATCTTTGGACAGTATGCAACAGTATTTCTTAATAGAAAGCGTAGATATAATATTGACAAATATGGTATAATGTATCTCAATGATAGATTTTGAAGCCTTCCGCGGCCGTCCAGAATTGGAAATAGCGGTCAATGATGCCCGTTTTGACGAGCCTATTGAAGAGGTCAACCGTCATCTGAGTCAGTTCGACGCTGAATATTTCTTCCGGATTGCCAACAATCCTGATACTTATGGTCCCACCCAGTACGCCATAATCGGCGGGGGAGATGATCGCAGCCACAACGCCGTGATTCCTATGCCTGCCCCACGCGGCAATGGCGTCTGGCCTCATATACTGGCCCGCGGCGAGGCTATAAGTCACATGGCTGCAGAAGCCGGCCTACGGGACAGTAACGGCAACCTCGTGCCGGTGGCCGTTATAGCGTCGCCAAACAAAACCAGCAGCTACGGTTCGGATAAGGCTCAGCGGAAAGAGACCAGAAAAGGAAACGTTGACAGAATGTCTGTCAGACAGGTCACGCTGCTTGATAGAGCCGGATTTGGCGCGATTTCGGGCTTTGCAGGATATTCTGAAGGGTCGGTATTCGCCGAGTCCTTCATGAATATCGCACGCGGGACCATGGACACTGACGGCAGCGTCGTGTTGGGCGCGCCTGCCCACGCCAGTGACTTCAATGTCATGGAATTCGCCATAGCCATGGGCCTGGAAGGTATGCATTTCAGCTCCGAACGCAAAGCTGAAAACATAAAAGTGATTGAAGAAATTTTTGCCACCCACAAGGCTGCGCCGGACTTCTGGAAGGGTATGTGGACGCAGCGTGAAGAAGCCTGGGCATTACTTAAGGCCTATCGCCAGGCTGATTTGGCAAGCGACATGGCTAAGCTGGCTTTCTTAGGCCATATGACGACCGTTTTGCACGCTAGCAAGGATCATCTGGTACCTCGTCTGCCGGTAAAAGCGGCGTTTGACGCGGCAAGGAAAGAGGTCGGACTTGGGTCAGCCAGATGGTTGGGCCGGATTGAAGTCTTAGATGCCGACCATAATCTGGGTGACCGCGTGGGACGGCTAGCGGTGCTAATGGCTGCCGGTCTGACCAAAGAACCCCTGACGGATTAATAGCCTAGGCGTTTATTCTCGTCTTTGGTGCGCTGGACGGCTTCTTTACCGACGTTCCAGAGGCTTGGGTCGTTCTTAATAGTTTTGCGCCAGTACCACCACTCCACGCCCCACAGACTGACCTCGCGCATACCGGTGGCCTCGCCGTATTTGATACGGTCTTCTAAGCGTGCCGCATCCAATGATTTGTTCTGCTCCGCGATGGTAGCATCCTTGATGCCTTGGTCTGCGGCCGGCCACGCCTCGGTCTGTAATTCGTGTATAAAGCTGTTATGTCCGCGCGTAATCTCCGTGAATCCGGCTCGGAACGCATAGTACCAGGCGGGTATGGGGTATTCAAAATAGCGTTTGGTGACAGTCTTGTCCCACACACGTTTGTAGACCGATATGGCCCATTCATCCGGTACCGGCTGCCCTATCGGTGTGCCGATGGCGTTATTGCTCATGCTGATGACTAACTTGTGGCCGGGATCCAGCTGTTTGACCAGGTTGAACTCGCTGACCAGGCGGTTACGGTCAAAGTCTTTGCACTCGCCGAATACGGTCAGGAAATACTCGTTTTCCAGCTGGTAACTTTCCAGTTGAGAGTTGTCTTTGTAACGGTTGATGACCGCGGTCATGAAAGTCTTCAGTTCCGGTTCCCACTGGCTTTTAGGCTGTGTCATGGCCCAGTCGGGCATGTGGCATTCAGGCCAGCGCGGCTGGCGCAGGCCGATGGTCAGACTTACGGTGGCGCCGTACTGTTTAGCCATGGCGAACTCCCAATCCAGTTCGCTGAAATCATAGGTTCCCGGTGTCTTCTCTATCTTATCCCAATAACTGACGAAGCGCACATCGCGCAGACCCAGGTCGTCAAGCATGGCGTGCAAAGTGTCCTTGGCGTCAAGTCCGAAGTACTCAGCATAATCAGGGATGAAGGTGGCGCTCAAGCGGAACGGCTCATGGGCGTGCTTGGCTATATAGTAGCGCGCGATACCGTACATGAACGTAATGGATAAGAATATAAGCGCCATGAAGCCCGCCAACAGCCGGTGCCAGAAGCTGGCCCGTAGCCAGCGCCGTGCCTGGGATTTGAAATACGCCGGCCGGAAAAATCGTCCCGCACCCCTGTCATAGACCTGTTTTTTCTCAGGTTTTCCGTGGTTTGTCATGTTATGATAGTTTTACCGTGTTTAAAGAGCTCACGCTTAGTATAGTTATACCAGTATACAATGAAGAAAACCACGTCAAAGCCTGCCTTCAGGCCATTGCCGCGCAGACTGCAGCACCGGACGAGGTCATCTTGGTTGACAATAATTCTACCGACCGGACGTTAGCTATTGCCCGGCAGTTCAAGTTCGTAAAGATTATCCATGAGCCCGTCCAGGGTCTCATAGCAGCTCGCAACGCCGGCTTCAATCAAGCCCGCTCAGACCTGGTAGCCCGGATTGATGCCGATGCCGCCATCGCACCGGACTGGGTGGAACGGGTTAAGAAAGACTTTTTGAATCCGCAAGTTGCGGCTATTACCGGTCCGGCTATGACCCGTACTGTCCGCAGTGACTGGTTGCCGCGGTCGCGTCTTTGGTCGGTGATATATTTCTGGTGGACGGAGGCGGAGTTCGGTATTCCAATACTGTGGGGAGCTAATATGGTGTTGCGCCGCAGCGCCTGGTTGAAAGTACGGGGGGACGTATGCCTGGATGACATGTTCGTTCATGAGGACCAGGATTTATCGTTTCTTCTAGCCGGCGCTAACAAAAAAGTCATGCGCGATAACCGGCTGCTCATGGCAACGAGTGATAAGTCATATCATGAGTGGGTCAAATTCAGCGAATATGTCTGCCGGCGTTGGCAGACACGGCGTTATCACACAGCTCGTCAGACCGTCGTTAATTCTCCCCTGCGGCTTGGTCTTATGCGTCGTTTGCGCCGACTAACGCTCATTATCCTGATTCTTCCTATCGGGATTATCTTCTTAGGGGCAAGCATCCTGCCGGCTATCCTTGACTTTGTCTTGCCCGCTGCTCCGCAACCAGCCAACCTCCCCGACTAAAAACACCTCGCCCCTCTCTGCAAAAGTCTGCAAAAGGTCCGTCCTTTATCAGAGAGGAGAAATGTGAATTGTGGGAAGCATAGGTGTTCTTAAGTGGCGGTGTTGCTATGGATATGGCCGTCCTTGTCCAGATACGGCTGGCAGCCGGACCAAAGGCCTTTGTTGCCTTCCCTGGCCTCTTTCTCATATTGGCGGAACTCATCCAGCTTGCTGAAGGGAAAACTGACATAGGCGAACCCGTAACCGTTTTTGATGACCTCCGCTTCAACGAGTTTGTTATCTGAAGTGTATACATAGCGCAGTAGTCGGTCGTAGCGGTCGCGGTTGGTGCTTAGCGCATCTGCCTCCAGGCGCACCGGACCGCTGCCGATGAGCTGCTTAGTGTAAGCGGCGGCGGCCTGGCCGAAGCACTCGACAGCTTTGCGGGGATCATGCGTTTCCGGCGTATCGACGCCTATCATACGGATTTTCTCATTATGGCCGTTCATGTCGACAGCTATGGTATCGCCGTCCACGAATTCGGTGACCCTATAGCTGCCGGCCGGTATGGTACTGGCCAGCTGGGCGGCCTGCTGTTGATGGCGGCTAGCGTAATAACCGGTTCCGGCAATTACAAGTGTTACCACCAGGCTGATGATTTGGCGTTGCGCCCGTCTACGGCTCATAACCCCAAGGTATTTTTGAGATAGTCAGGGGTTATGTTGGTGCCATCCAACGCCGTATACGGTTCATCCGCGGACGGTTCCTCTATGATGCTGGCAATCCGCTCAAACATCTGTTCGGCGGTCTCGTCATGCGGTACTAGCAAGTGCCGGTTCGGGTCCACAGCCCGCTGTTTAGCAAGCTCTTTGGGCGTCCGTACCCAGACGAGCACCGGTTGCGCACCGGTGCGTTTGCAGATATCATATTTTTCCTGCCGGTGTTGGCGCCGGTTCAGGTTGGCATCGTAAACGACGTCCTTACCCGCTCCAAGCAGCCGTTCGGTTTGTTCATCGAGGCTGCTATACAGCTTTTCATGTTCTTCCGGGCTGAAGGTCGGCTCTTTGAATAACTCCAGACGCGTCTTATCGGAGGAAACATGCTCCGCCCCCGTAAGTTCATGGATAGCCCGGGCCGCCGTGGTCTTGCCTGCCCCAGGATAACCGAGCATCAAGTATAAAGTTGCCATAAGATGATTGTAGCAGCCAATCCGCGAAACGGCCTAAGCGTCATTCACCGCGCTTCGACCAAGAAGGCGCTGGTTCACTTTCCGGCCCTGGGATTTGACCCAGTCTATGAACAACCGTTCCAGATGCATATCATCAAACGCGAAATTTTTGGCAAATCTCTCCATCGCCTGGAAGAGCCGTATCCTTGAGAAGCGTGCGAACACTTCGGGATCAAAGGTACCAACAGGTATATCAACGAGTTGGCCCGCGTCATGTGCGGCAACAAAAAGCGGGCGCACCCTATCTTTAATTTCCGCGACCGCCCATCGCCCTATCTGGTCCTCGCAGTAATTGAACTTTGAGCGTTCTTCAGGATCAGGTTCGTAATTTCCAAGCTCGTGTAAGCGTTGGCGTAGTTCAAGGTGTTGGCGTAGAACCGCACCAGGGTCTCTATAGTCTTTCTTAAGTCGTTCCGTAAGCGAGTCATACAGTTTATGGAACGGACTATACAAGCCCATTGCGCCCATGCGTCGGTCTTCGCCTGCCGCAACCATCGCCGCAAGGACATCAGTAGATGTCCTCTGTAATCTTGCGCCTTTGACTTCAAAACTGTCTTCTCTGGAGAACAAAAAGTGCCTGCGCGGTTCCTCTTCAGCCGCTAACGCCATGATTTGCATGAAGGTATCCGCCTGCTCAGTGGTGCCCGGCAGTTCTTGGTCGAGGATATCTGCTATTACTGGTCGCTCAAAGGGTTGTCGAAGGTCTATATCCGCATCGCCCGCTTTGGATTGTATTACCTCAGCTAGAGGTTCTCTGGATCCATGCTGCATCCATAACCATTTTCGTCTTATCTGTCGACTATTTGTATAAGATATCTCACAACGTTTTGTTTCAGCGTGTGCCCAACCTGCCTGCTTGGAAATAACTGACTGGAGTGATGCCACGGACTGGGGCATCTGATTTGGCCGTTCGGACTTTGGCTTCATAGTACTTATTTTCTACCACCTTTATGCTACCCATGCTCTTCCGCCCCAGCACGTCAAAGGTAGTACTTCTGCGTTTTACCGGTTTGCACGCATATATATAACGGCCCTCGACCGCCTGTCTTCCCTGGCCGAAGCCGGCGAGCGGGACGGTATACGCCGCTTGTGCCGAATCCTCAGCTAAATCGACCTGCGTATAAAGCTCGCGCGGCTCAGTCTGAGTCTTGCTGCGGTACAGTCTATGGATAAACTCCCACGTCTCATGCGTAAAGGCCAGACGTGGGAAACCATCCGCATCAATTTCGGCACTAAACCGTAACGCTAAAGCCAGTTCTATCCCCACTATGGTTCTCTGGATGTCCGCCGGCTCATCACAATAAATTTCAACGGCATCCATATGGTTTGGGTCGGCGAGAGCCTGGCCGTAACTGGTCTGTGGTTTGTAGGCCTCTGCTTCAGGTTCTGACATTAAGACAAAACTATAAAACGATTAAACCTAAAAATCAATTCCCTTATTGGCCAGGAACTTTTTATCAAAATGGTGTTTTATCTTGGTCATATCTGTGGCGATATCGGCATACTTAAGGAGTTTTTCCGGAAAATCGCGGCCCGTCACGCATAAACTAGTATTTTTTGCGCGTTTCTTGAATAAGTCTTCGAACTGTTTCATGGTCACCAGGCCATCATGGACGGCGTTGTTGATTTCGTCGCAGATGACCAGGTCATATTCCCCGCTGCTGGCGCATTTAAGGGCTATTTCATAAGTTTCAGACGCAGCCTGATGGTGCTGTTCTTCGGTTATGTGTTGCTCACTCAGTTCACCAGCTTTGTAAAAACCTTTGCCGCCCCGATAGAAGAACAGCTGGTCGGAAAACAGCGGTTGGATGTCCCGGATGAAGACGTGTTCACCCACTCCCCAATGCTTGATGAACTGGATGAATGCCACCTTCCAGCGGTTACCGAGCGCCCTTGCCATCAGGCCGACAGCCGCGCTGGTCTTGCCCTTGCCCTCACCGGTATAGACAATCACCACGGATTGTTTTTGCTTGTAGTCCTCAAAAGCCATAAATATAGGGTATAGGGTATAGGGTATAGGGGCAAGTCAGGAGATAAGGTTGGCGGCTTTGAGCGCGGCATCTATGCGCGGCCGGTCAAAGCCGATGATGACGGTGCCATTGATATCTATCACGGGGATACCCATCTGGCCAGATTTTTGGACGGACTCATTCAGGTATTTCGGGTCGTGCTCGACATCCTTGTCCTCGTACTTCACGCCAAGCTTGTCCATATACTGTTTGGCAGCATGACAAAAGGCGCACCATGTGGCTGAATAGATTTCTACCATCCTCATATTCTAGCATGCTAAACTGAGAGGATGGATAGGGTACAGAGCGATAAACCTACGAAAAAGAAAACCAAGAAAATGAGTTTACCGCTCTTTGGTTTGGCGATGTTTCTGGTTGGTGCATTTGTAATTGTTGCTATCCGGTTTGCGACAGTTAAAAATAATGTGGTCCATTATCATGCCAACTTCGCACTCTATATAAACGGCCAGAGGGACGAATTCAAAAACTTTACCTTCTATG
The DNA here is from genome assembly GCA_035480495.1 of Saccharimonadales bacterium (SeqCode). Taxonomy (GTDB): domain Bacteria; phylum Patescibacteriota; class Saccharimonadia; order Saccharimonadales; family DATIHP01; genus DATIHP01. The sequence goes on along the minus strand of DATIHP010000085.1, from coordinate 3,467 downwards.
AGGAGGAGTCGGCTTGTACGCAGAATGACCCGGATAATGTGAAAGGTCGCGTACATATGCATGACCAGGTTGCTGACCTGGTACACATCCACGCACACGGCGTGACCTGGGGCCAGTTCTTCGCGAACCTTGGCTACACACTGGGCGATAAGGTCGTGGTGACAGACAACGGCGTGTTTGCCGATGGTGCTGACGGTAACCAGCTTCGCTTTATGCTCAACGGCCAGACGGTGCAGACGGCCCAGGACCGGGTCATCAAGAGCGAAGATGTCCTTCTGATAGATTATGGCAATGATAGCGGCGCTACCCTGCAGACCCGTTACAATGCCATCCCGCGTACCGCCCACGCCGCCAACACGGAAAACGACCCGGCCACGTGCAGCGGCAGCAAGCCACCCACTTTCACCGAACGACTGAAACAAGCGGTTGGGCTGAGCCAAGCCTCTCATTAAGTAAGTGGTTTTTCTGGTTGCGCCTTCCCTGTTGCGCCTGGTATACTCACAGGAGATGGTGAAATCAGTCGTACAGAGGAAACAATCAACCCCTGTTGCTCAGGACAACCTTGATCGGGATTTAGCAGTGTTTGCCGCACGCAAGCAATTTATGAGCGCGGCCATGAATATGGGTTGGCAGCTTGCCTTTATGATCCTGGTTCCCGTTGTTGTTGGTGTTAAACTCGACGACCATTTCCGCACAGCTCCGTCTTACACGTTGGGTGCATTAGTTTTGGCAATTGGTGGCGCCGTTTGGATAGTTGGAAGCACCATCAAACAAGTTAACCGCGAACAGGCTGACGCAAACAAGGAGACAAAAGGTGGTAAATAACCTGTTAAGTCGTTTTGCGGCCGAGTCCGGCCCATCCGTACATATTGCCCCTGGGGGATTATTCCAAGTACATGGCTACACCATCACAAACTCAATGGTCTTTGCCTGGTTGTGCTCAGCACTTATTATCGCCGTGTTGGTCACGGTAGCTCGCCGTATGACATTGCGTCCCAAGGCGGGTTTTACGCAAATTGTAGAGATTGGCACGGACTTTATTACCGGCGTGCTGGAAAATAGCCTCGGGGACCGGGATAAGGCGCTAAAGTACGCGCCTTATTTTGTAACTATCTTTTTCTTTATTGCGCTCAGCAATATTTTGGGTTTATTGCCTGGCGTGGGCGAAGCTTTGACCTACCACGGTACGCCTGTTTTTAGGGCGTTTACTGCTGACCTCAACGGTACCTTAGCCGCGGCCGTCATATCCATGCTGTTAATCCAATATTTTGCCATACGTGAATCCGGGCCTATCAAGCATCTGCGCCATTATTTTGCCGGTAAGCTGTGGAACCCGCTCACTTACCTTATCGGTGTGTACGAGGTCTTTAACGAACTTATCCGCGTCTTCAGCTTGGCGCTGCGGTTGTTCCTGAACATTGCCATCGGCGAAATTATTATTTCGGTATTTTCATACCTCGGTAAGTTCGCGGCGCCGCTGACATCCTTCCCGTTCCTGTTCCTTGAGTTAGGCGTAGCATTGCTACAAGCCTACATTTTCGTTATGCTTTCCGTTACCTATCTCTCATTGGCTATTACGCATGGCCACGATGAGGCGGAAGAGCTTGAATCAGCTGTTGAAGGTGAACAGGCGTAGGTATGAGTACGATTAGCATTAATAACGGTAAGCATCAAAGGAGCAAATAATATGTTTAGCATCGTAGCGGAAGTATCAGGTAACATAGAGGTCCTTGGCAAAGGCATTATGCTTGGCGCCGGTATGATCGGCCCGGGTATTGGTGTCGGTTTGATTGGTAATGCCTTCATGAACGCGGTCGGCCGCAACCCGGAAGCCGCTAAGTTCCTTGGCCAGATATTAGTCTTCGTGGCTATTGTTGAGCTGATGGCGTTGCTGGTCTTCGCCTCACTATTCATTATCAAGTAATTGAAGGGCAAAAAACGCATATGATTCCAAACATATTTGCTGCTGCAGAAGCCCAGTCATCGGGCATCGGTGCCCTTGGTATCAGCCCGGGCGCCTTTGTCATCCAGCTGATTACCTTCATATTTGTCTTTCTGTTGCTCAAGAAATACGCCTTCGGACCTATCGTCCGCATGCTGGAGGAGCGCCGGAAAGTCATTGATGACGGCGTGAAGATGGGCCAACGCATGGAAAAAGAGCGTGCCAAGCTGGACGAGGAAGTCACCAAGGTCATGCGCGACGCGCGCGTCGAAGCCGACAAAATTATCGGCAACGGCCAGAAAGAAGCCCGCGAGATTATCCGTGATGCCGAAAAGGTCGGGCAGCGCAAGGTGGACACCATGCTGACTGACGCTGAGGCGCGCATCGCCGAAGAAGCTGAACAAGCCAAGCGGAAACTGGAAAAAGAAATCGTCGGTATGGTATCCGAAGCCACGGAGGCAATCGTCGGGGAAAAAGTCGACCCCGCCAAGGACGCCAAACTTATTGACAAAGCTTTAAAGGATCAGAAGTAGCCTATGAAAGTTCCCCGCCACATCTTAGCCGAGGCTATAGCCAAGCAGACCCTGCACATCAGCGACGACAAACGGCTGGCACAGGAGATTGCCGCCTACCTGTTGGAGGAACGCCGGACGGCCGAACTGGAATCAATCCTGCGTGACATCATGCAATACCGGACTGACCACGGCGTACTGGAAGCCGAAGTCGTGACGGCGCACGGCATCAAGCCGCTGATTCTGGATGAGGTCAAAGCTCTGCTACATGCTGATTACCCCGGAGCCAAGACCATACATGTCGGTACCCGCCAAGACCCGTCGGTCGTGGGCGGCTTGCGTATTGACATGGCTAACCAGCAACTTGATATGTCCATAGCCGGCAAACTAGCGACCTTCAAGCGTTTGACTTCCGGAGAAGGAACCAAATGAAAGATATATCCATACAAGAACTTTCCGCTGATATCCGCGAAGCTATCCTGGAGCTGAAAAAGCGGCCAGAAATTGAAGACGTCGGCGTGGTCACGCGTATCGGCGACGGTGTCGCCTGGATATACGGCCTGACCAAAGCCGGTTATAGCGAGATGATAGATATATCGGCCACCGACGGCTCAACAGTGACGGCTTTTGCCTTCAACTTGGGCGAGGACGAAATCGGCGCCGTGTTGCTTGGCGATGACACGCTTATCAAGGCCGGCGCCAGCGCCAAACTGACCGGTAAGGTGCTTGAAGTGCCGGTCGGCAAAGAGCTTGTCGGCCGGGTAGTTGACCCGATGGGGCGCCCGTTGGATGGCAAAGGCGCTATCAAAGCTACCCACACCAGCCGCGTAGAACGGACGGCTCCCGGTGTCTTGGACCGCAAAAGCGTCCATGAACCTCTGATGACCGGTCTGACCGCCATCGATGCTATGGTTCCCATCGGACGCGGCCAGCGCGAGCTGCTTATTGGCGACCGCCAGACCGGCAAGACCGCCGTCGCTGTCGACACGATGATTAACCAGCACCGTCAGAAT
>DATIHP010000084.1:0-2165 GCA_035480495.1 Saccharimonadales bacterium (SeqCode) | reverse complement strand
ACCGACTGGCCGCGCCCTGTTGGGCCAAAAGGTCGGCGACATCGTGGAAATTAAGACGCCAGCCGAGACTGCCAAGTACAAAATCGTCGAAATAAGCTAAAGAGGTTAGAGGTTAGAGGTTAGAGGTTAGAGGTTAGAGGTTAGAGTTTGCTCTTCCTGATATTCTGCTCAGCAGCTATACTGTAACCTGTTACCTAACACCTATAACCTTTTATTATGCAGTGGTTGAACAAAATAGTTGATGATATTATCGCTCGCTTCCCGGAGGGCGAAGTTTTGGTGGAAAGTGGTGGTTCGCCAAGTGGAACCTATCATATCGGACATATGAGAGAGCTTATTACTTGCGATGCCATCATGCTGGAACTGCGAAAAAGGGGCAGGCAAGCCAAGCACATCTACTTCGTGGATGACCTGGACGCGCTGCGCAAAATCCCCAACAATATACCTGCGGAATACGAAAAATACTTAGGCTATCCGCTGTGCGATATTCCTGCACCAGATGGCAGCGACCAAAGTTACGCTGATTATTTTCTGGATGGTTTAGTCACAAGTTGCAGGGTACTGGGCATAGAAGTGGAATTTGTCCGTTCGCACGAGAAGTATCGCGCGGGTTTTTTCGTACCGGCTATAGAGCGTAGCCTGGAACGCATACCTCAGGCGCGGAACGCATTGGAAACGATTTCCAAACACAAACTTGACCCTCACTGGAGTCCAATCCAGGTCATGGAAGATGGACGGCTCAAGAACCGTAAGTACCTGAGCATTGATAAAGATGCCAAAACAGTTAAGTATGAAGATAGTGAAGGCGCGGAACAAACCGTTCGCTATGATAAAGGAGAGGTGAAGCTGGACTGGCGCCTGGATTGGCCGGGGCGTTGGTGGCTGCTACATGTGAACGCCGAGCCGTTTGGCCGTGACCATGCCAGCGCCGGCGGATCCTACGACACCGGGGTGCAAATTATGAAAGACGTGTATGAAGCCGAGCCGCCGCTGCCGGTGCCATACGACTTCATCAACCTTGCCGGCGATACCAAAAAAATGAGCGCCAGCAAAGGTACCGGACTAGACGCGGAAACGGTGGTAAAAGTTTTGCCGCCCGAAATAATCAGATATCTTATCCTACGGTCCTCGCCCTCAAAGAGGTTGTATTTTGACCCGGAACACGGGGTTTCGCAATTGGTTGATGAGTTTGCAGAACTAATCAGCACTGACCCTCAAAATCCTGTCCTATATTACTCGCGTATCGGTCTTGATCCGGTGATTAGTAGAGTGCCATTTTCGCACTTGGTTTCGAGTTATCAGGCTGCACTGAAAAATGTAGAAGCGACACTAACTATCTTGGAGCGTACAGGCTACCAAGAAGTTGTTGAGCAGAATCGTCAAATCCTTACAGACGAACTTGCATACATAGATGAGTGGCTGCAGCGGTGGGCGCCGGAAGATGTGAAGTTTGAACTTCGTAAAGACGTAAAGCCCGCCGAATTTACAGAGCAGGAACAACAATTTTTGCAAAAACTGGGTGACAAAGTGGCAGCCGCGCCGGAAGATGCCGACGGCGCCTGGTTCCACACGGCTATCTATGACCTAAAAGATGAAGTGGGGATGGAGCCGAAGGAGCTGTTCGCTGCTTTATACAAATTACTCATTGGCAAGACCAGCGGCCCGCGCGCCGGCTATTTCCTGAGTATTCTGCCACGTGACTGGTTGGTTAAGCGCCTCAAACTCGAGGCTTGAGCATGATAGAAGTCTCTGACGAACAGTTCCAGCAGCTTATAGATGAGGCGCTTAGTAGCTTGCCGGGTGAGCACGTAAAGAACATAAAGAACGTGGCGATACTGTATGAGCAGGAGCCTACGTTCGAACAACGCCAAAAGCTGGAACTACGCTACGACCAAACATTGTTCGGTTTGTATGAAGGCGTACCGCTGAGTCAGCGGCAAGGGCAGGTGCACATTTTCCCGGATCGCATAACCATATTCAAAGGCCCCATGGAACGGGCAGTGGGCTCCGTAGCCCAGCTCAAAGAGCAAATTCGCCACACCTTGTGGCACGAAATTGGCCATTACTACGGGCTCGACCACAAGCGCATAGCTGAGTTAGAATAAATAGACAATAAGAGATTCTTACGAATCCAAAAAAAGGAGGCGAAACTTGGCACTAGTGAC
>DATIHP010000083.1:0-4650 GCA_035480495.1 Saccharimonadales bacterium (SeqCode) | reverse complement strand
TAGGATCGGGTGTCCCCGGTTCCGGCGTAACTGAAAGCGGGTCATCTGCCGCCATGTCCGCGTTTGCTTCTGCAGCCGGTTCAGCGACGAATTTATGGATCTGCTTATCCATGTCTGAAGATTCGTCAACCGGGGGCGGGGCGATTGTCTGGGGGGTGGCTATGGAATCCAACGGTAACGGGTCGGACGTAACCGCTGCATCATCCGTAGTACTGTCGGTTGTGGCGGGTGTGTCCGTGGAGCCTGCATCTGCTACTGGAGCGACTGGTTCGCTTGCGGACGCAGTTGTCGTGCCGGCAACCGGTGCGGCATTAGCGCTTTCTTCGCCGCTTAAGACTTCGCGGGCGACCCGGGCTACATCTTCCAATGTGACCTGGGATTTCACCAAATAGCGGTTAGCTCCCAGTTTATCGGCGCGGGTCTTGTCCTCGGCCTGGCTGAGCGCCGTCATCATTATGACTTTGGTATTCTGGGTTTCAGGTGTGCTGCGCAGGATGTCAAGCATGTCGAAACCACTTATCTTAGGCATCATGACATCGGAAATAATCAGGTCTGGTTTTTCTTTGACGGCTAAGGCAAGCGCTTCTTCGCCATCCTTGGCGCTGACTATCTCATAGCCTTCGGCAAGCAGGCGTGCTTCATAGATTTCACGTAAGTTGTTGTCGTCTTCGACGAGCATGATTTTGGTCATCTGGTTTCCTTAGCTAATATTCTAATGCTTTTCAGGAGTTAGTGTATCATATTTCCGCTTATGCAACCGCACGTAACTTACAGACCTGCAGCCGGCGGTTGGAGTGCCTGTAACTCGGTGGCGCGCTGCGAAGAAAGCCGCGGCAAGTTGATATAAAACGTGCTGCCATGGTTGAGCTGGCTTTCGACCCAGATGCGGCCCTGGTACATTTCCACAATCTTACGGCAGATGAACAGCCCTAAGCCGGTGCCGCCGATGGTGCGGGTCGCGGAATTATCAACCCGGTAAAATTTCTGGAACAAGTGCGGCAAGTCCTCGGCCGGTATGCCGTGTCCGGTGTCGCGTATATAGAACTGGACGACCTCCGTATTGCCTGTCAGGCCGATGGTTATCTTGCCGGATTCGGTGTACTTGACCGCGTTATCGAACAAGTTAGTTATGACTTCGCGCATGCGGTCCGGGTCGATGTTGGCGTAATAAAGCGGCTTCACGACCTTGCCGTTCCCGATGGTCGCGTTGGTATAGTCGCTGGTTCCGGTCGTAAACTCCATGGCCAGCCCTTTCTTTTCAGCTGCAAAACGCAGGCCCTCGGCCAACTGTTCCAGATAGGCGCCCATTTCAACAACCACCGGGTGGTTAACCAGCCGTCCATCTTCAGCCTTGGCGCTTGTCAGCAAGTCCTGGAAAAGCGTCCCCAGCCGCTGTGTGCTCTCATGTGCCTTAGTCAGGAAATCACGGGCTTTGCTATCAATCTTGGAAACTTTGTCATTGAGCGCCAGCGCCAGGTAGCCTTCTATCGCTGCCACCGGCGTCCTCATCTCGTGGCTGGCGGTGCTGATGAAATCGGCCCGCCGATGTTCTTCCTCACGGCTGGCGCTGACATCACGCAAGACCGCTACGGTACCGACCGGCTGCTTGCCTTTCGGTAATATGACGGGCGAAATGACCAAAGAGACGACACAGTGGTTTTTGTTGGTCCGGTCGACCAGTTGCAACGTGCCGCTATATTGCTGGCTTGTCCTGAGTACCTGTCGGAACGGCTGCTCAGCTTCTGGTATATCTTTGCCGTCTTCTTGGGTTAGTTTCACTACCAGCTGTGCTTCAATCCCGATGGCTTCCTTAACGGACCAACCCGTCATGGTGGCAGCAGCCGGATTCAACAAACTGATTTTGCCATCGGTATCCGTCACGATAAGGCCGTCCGTGATGGATTCAATCAGGATTTCGGCTTGTTGTTCTTGGTTTTTCAGGGCACCTGACAGTTTTGCAAGCTTCTGGCTTTCCGGGCTGGTGTACAATCGCTGCCATATCAGATAGGCTACGCCGCCGCTCAGGTAAGTTGCCGCCAAGACCAACAGGCTGCTAGTGTCTACATGCAGTTGGCCGGGAATCTGCGTCATATTAAGCAACATATACATAGTGCTTAACACCATGAAGCTAAGTATCATGTAACCGCCGAACATGCCGCCCATCAGGACCAAGAACAGCCATCCTGCATAAAACCAGGAATGGAATTGTCCGGTGCTGTTGATGAAGTTGATGCCGATGAGTACCAACAGCAAACTCATGGCAAAGGTGGCGATGCGCAAGCTGTATTCGCGTGAAACCCTACCAAAAAGCAGCAACCTATAAGTTAGAACAATGCCCGCTAAGATAAGTGAAAGAGCTGTGAAGCCACTTTTATGCAGGTACGAGAAGCGGCTGATAGAAACAGCCAGCACACTTAGACACAGACATATAGCGGACAAGCCGGTGATGAGCCAGCCGTAGATTTTGTACCAACGGTCATGTACCGATTGCATCGCTTGCTTGTCCCACCTGTTTCATGTTTTGAAAAATACGCTTATGTTTAGCCTGTAGTATACAGATATAACTCTGTTTTGACGAGTGGGCGGCTAGACCGTCCATCTCTGTTATGATAGTATCTTTGGTTCAGGCCGGTGTTGCAAACCAAGGAACTGTTTGCAACACTGAGAGGAAGAAACGACCAGAAGTTGGAGTATGAGCAAAACTTTGTTCTTACGGAAGCTGACCGTCGCTTCTGACGAGGTCCCGTCGTCTAGTGGTTAGGATATCTGGTTCTCATCCAGAAGATCGCGGGTTCGAATCCCGCCGGGATCACCATTTGAAAATCTGCTATCATTATTGTATGAAAAATAGAACGGTCTTGTTTACCATCGTTCTGTGTCTTGCCGTAACTGGTCTAGGGCTACTGGGGAAAATCTATAGAGACCGGAAATTGTCTGATAGTTCTACCGGTTTGACGTCTGAAACCGCAAGCACGGACCCGGCTGATTACAAGAAATGCGTTGATTCGGGCGGTGTAGCAAATACTCATATAGCACCAAGCCAATGTGTCTTAAGCGGCAAGACCTATTACTCGGGTAATTATTAAACTGCGGTTCGAAGCCTATCGCCTAAATTGGTAACTTGTTCCTTTACGGAAAACTAACCCACTCGCGGGCGTTCAGGAACATCTGGAACCATGGGGACTCCTTGCCCCACTCTGGCGGATGCCAGGACAATTGTTGGCTTAGAAAAGCACGTTCCGGGTGTGGCATCATGATGGTGGCCCGGCCATCCGGTGTCGTCAGAGCGGTAATCCCTTCAGGCGAGCCATTCGGATTGAACGGATAATCCTGGGTCGGGCCGCCATGATTATCCACAAAGATACCGCTGACCAGCTCGGCAGCGACGACCTGCTCTGCGCGGCCCTCGCCGTGGGCGACCGGTACTGGCAGGATGGAACCAGCCATGTCTTTGAAGAATATTGACGGACTTTTTTGTATCCTGACCTGCACCAGGCGGGCTTCAAATTGCTCTGATTCATTGCGCAAGAAGCGCGGCCACTGCCCTGCTCCCGGTATGAGTTCCTTAAGCGCCGAAAGCATCTGGCAACCGTTGCACACGCCTAATGAAAACGTGTCGGGCCGCTCAAAGAAATGTTTGAACCGCTTGCTTAGGTCTTTGTGGAACAGGATGGATTTGGCCCAGCCCTCGCCTGCCCCCAGCACGTCCCCATATGAAAAACCGCCGCAGGCTACCAGGCCGGAGAAATCATCCAGGTTGACGCGACCATTTGCAATATCATTCAGGGTTACGTCGACGCTCGCAAAGCCGGCCCGGTCAAAGGCGGCAGCCATCTCTACCTGGCCATTCACGCCCTGCACCCGGAAAATCGCGACCTTTGGCCGCGGAGTTGAGGGTTGAGGGTTGAGGGTTGAGTTCGATTTACCGTGTCCGCTATCCGGAACCCGGAACCCTTTTATTACCGGTGATATGCCAGGGTCCTTATTCTTCTGGATGTTCTGGAACTCTTGTTTTGCACAGCCAGGGTTGTCGCGCAAGGCTTGGATGCGGTAACTGGTCTCACCCCACCAGGCTTGCAACTGGGCACGGCTGTTCTTATAGATGAGCTTGCCGTCCTGCCTGATAGTAATCTGCTGCCCAATCGCCGGTTTGCCGATTATCACAGTGCTGTTAGGCATGGCCAGGTTTAGCTGTTTCAAAGCCGCGGCAGCATCAGCGGATGCGACCTGGATGACGGCGCCTAGCTCTTCAGTGAACAAGCTGGCAAGCGTATCCGTACCACCAGGCAGTGTGATATCCAGACCGCTGCGTGCCGCAAAGCTCATCTCTGACAATGTCGTCAAAAGGCCGCCGTCGGAGCGGTCGTGGTAGGCCAGTAACTTGCCGGCCTTACTCAGCTGCTGGATGGTTTTGAAGAACTGCTTGAGCAACTGCGGGTCGGCATCCGGCGACCTGTCCCCTATCTGCCCGAAGGCCTGCGCTAGCGCCGAACCGCTCAATCGGCCCAGGCCTTTCCCGAGGTCGATAAGTAACAACTTAGTATCACCCGTCTGCAGCTGCGGCGTAAGCGTTCGGCGGATATCCGTGACCGGCGCGAACGCACTGATGATGACAGACATGGGCGAGGTGACGCTCTTACTTTTGCCATT
>DATIHP010000082.1:0-6887 GCA_035480495.1 Saccharimonadales bacterium (SeqCode) | reverse complement strand
TTTAGTACGGTGTCGAGCTGTCCGGCCCAGGAAGCTTCAGATGAGTCTTCGGCGACCGCAGAAGAACGTACAGCCACGCGTTCAACACCCAACTCATCAAATGCAGCTAGAATTTGAGTTGTAAGTTCGGCGGAGCCGCCTTTTTTATAAGCTTCCGTAGTTATAACAAAGCCGGGTGGTACTGGAAAGCCGGCTTTTAGCATATTGCCCAGGGAAGCAGCTTTGCCGCCTACCGATTCTATTGACCCATACTCCGCTTTTTCAAGCGAAAGAATCGGTTTCATCAGAGTTCGCCCCAGTTTTTGCCGATACTTGTGTCTACCGTCAGTTTTACCGGTAGTTTATAAGCGCTTTCCATGGTCTCCTTAAGCGTGGCCGCTACTTGCTCCGCCTGTTTTTCGGGGGTCTCTACGATGAGGCTGTCATGTATCTGCAGCAAGATATGCGTATCTTTCAATTTGCTAAGCTGTTCGTCGGCTCTTATCATACCGAGTTTCATGATGTCGGCCGCACTGCCTTGGAACGGTACGTTCACGGCGGCGCGCATAGCTGCTTCCCGCACGGCGAAATTGGACGAGTGGACGTCTGGGGTTGGTCGGCGACGGCCAAAGATGGTCTCAACAAAACCTTCTTTGCGGGCTTGTTCTTTGACGGACTCCAGGTAACCGAGCAGTTTGGGTCGGACCTCAAAGTATTTCTTGATGAAATTCTGGGCCTGTTCATAGGACATGCCGGTCGCCTGGACCAGTCCATGGGTGCTGAGGCCGTACATGACACCGAAATTGACCACCTTGGCTTCGCGGCGCATGGTTTTGGTCACATCTTCTGGTTCGCGGCCGTAGACTTCCGCGGCGGTCGCCGTATGCACATCTACATCCCGGTTAAACATATCAATGAGTTGTTTGTCATTGCTAAGATAAGCCGCCAGGCGGAGTTCGAACTGAGAGTAGTCGGCACTTACCAGCATATTGCCCGTCCCGGCAATGAATGCTGTCCTTATCTGTTTGCCCAGGTCGGTTTTGACGGGTATATTCTGCAGATTCGGGTCATTACTACTTAGGCGCCCGGTCTGCGCCACGGTAAGCGCGAAGGTGGTGTGTACGCGTGAATCCTTGTCCACCTGCTTTGGCAGTGTGTCCACATAGGTGTTCTTGAGCTTAGCGACCTCCCGGTATTGGGTAATGAAGTCAATGATGGGATGCTTTTCCCGCAACTTTACCAGCTCCGTAGCAGCAGTTGAATAGCCGGTCTTCCCTTTCTTTATATTGCCGGATGCCAGCTTGAGTTTATTGAACAGGATATCGGCTAGCTGCGAAGGGCTGCTGATATTGAATTCCTGGTCGGCGTAGCCATAAATCTGTTGTTCAAGGTCGGAAACGGCATCGTTGAGCTGCTCGGCCATGATACCCAAGTACTTGGTATCAAGTTTGATACCGGTGTATTCCATGCGGGCCAGTACCGGGATGACCGGCCATTCAATCTGGGCCGCCAATTTATTGACCTTGGGCATCTTGACCAGGTCCGCTTGCTGCTGCTTGAACAAAGCCGCGATGATACCCACTGTTTCCGCTCCTCGGTCCATATATTCCTGGGTGGACAAATTGTCGATAGAGCCTTCGTAACCTAAATCGGCTGCGGCTAATTCCTGCAGGGTCTGTTCACGGCGCAAAGAATTCAGTAAGAACGCCCCGATAAGTACGTCATGGATGACTGGCGGTAATCCGGCGCCCAAGCCGATGAGTACCTTGAGCGTCGTCTTAAGGTCGTATCCGACCAGACCTTTGACGTCCTTGAAGGACTGGACGACGGCAGCCGGTGAGACTTTGGCAAGGTCGATGGTATAGGTCGCTTTGCCGTCGGTGCTCGCAAGCAGCACCAGCGGACTGCGGCCATGTTTGCCTGCCGAACGGCTGTCGACAAAGACATGCTTGGCGCCGGCCAGAGGCAGCTTAGCAAGCTCTTTGTCGCTGGCAATCAGGTTGCTGGCTGCGCCACGATGTTCGAATACATTACGTGTATCGTGCTGTTCCTGAATCTGCATGACTTCCGGCAGCTGCCGGACCAGGCTGCGGAACTCCAGCTTCTGCAGGATATCCCTGATGCGACTTGGGTCCGCCTTAGTACCATCCACCTCCTTCAAGTCGAGTTTTATAGGTGCATCGGTCCAGATGCTGGCAAGTTTTTTACTCAGGTAAGCCAGGTCGCGGCCGGCCTCCAGTTTCTGGCGGGTACTATCTTTGACTAGTACCAGGTTGTCATATACGCCGTCCAAAGTTTTGAACTCTTTCAATAGTTCAAGCGCGCCCTTTTCCCCTATGCCCGGCACGCCGGGGATATTGTCCGAACTGTCGCCCTTCAAGGCTTTCAGGTCCAGGAATTGGGTGGCTTTGATTCCGTATTTGGCCTCAAAACTTTTTGGGCTGAAGAGTTCTATGTTGCTTAGACCTTTCTTGAGCGCGAAGACATGGATGTGCGGGTCGACCAGTTGCAACATGTCCAAATCGGAGGTGATGAGCATGGTCTCAATATCTTTTTTGGCTGCCTGCACACCAAGCGTACCCATGATGTCATCGGCCTCGTAATCATCAAGTTCATACAAGGGCCATCCGAACGCATCTAGTAGCTCATGCAAAACGGGAACCTGCTCATAGAAATCAGGCGGCGCAGGTTTGCGCCCGGCCTTGTATTCCGGATAAAGCTCCAAACGTTTACGGATATTGGTCTTGGGCTTGTCCCAGGCCACACAGACATAGTCAGGTTTAAGGCGTCTGATGACTTCAAGCGCCATGGTAGCGAATCCAAAAACACCGCCTGTAGGCGTACCGTCCTTGGTACTCAGGTTCGGCATGGCGTAATAGCCGCGGTAAAAGACTGATTTGCCGTCAATGATTGCCAGTTTTTTCTTCTTGGCCGGAATCACCTCGTCCATATCGTATAAGTATACGTTACTCTGTTGCTCAGGTATACTGAGGACAATTATGGTGGGAGAGAATGAAGTTCCTTATTACCGGCAGGACGGCAAAAGCGTCCTTGCCCAACTTGACTCCAACCTCAAACGGGGTCTAAGCAGCACCGAAGCGGCCAAACGGCTGGAAGAATACGGCCCAAACAGACTGCAGGAGTTGAATAAAGAATCTACCCTTCACAAATATCTGCGGCAGTTCAAGGATCTGATGATTATCCTGCTGCTGGCGAGCGCCTTCATAAGTTTGTTCCTTGGCGACGGCCGTACGGCCGTGGTGTTGGTGGCGCTGGTCCTCTTTAATACCATCATTGGCTTCAGCCAGGAGTTTAAGGCTGAGCAGCTGATGGAAAGTTTGGAAAAACTGGTGGTCACAGAAGCAAAAGCCGTCCGTGAAGACCGTGTCGTAACCGTTGCTGCCGCTAGCTTGGTGCCTGGCGATATAGTTTATATAGAAGAGGGTGACTCTGTCCCGGCCGATATGAGACTGCTTACCGAAGCGGAACTTGCCAGCAATGACTTTGCCATGACGGGAGAGAGTAATCCGTCGCGTAAGTTCACCCATGCCATCAGCGGCAACGTTGAGCTGGCCAACCGGCATAATATCGTGTTCATGGGCACCACCGTAGCGACCGGCCACGGTTATGGCGTCGTAATTGCCGCCGGCATGCGGACGGAACTAGGCCGCATTGCCAGCCTATCGGCAGAAACGACGACTGACCTAAGCCCTCTGCAGCTGGAACTGAACCATATCGCAGGCCGGGTAACGCAGGGTACCGTTATTCTGTGTACCGTGCTGCTGCCGGGCATCATATACCTTGGCCTGGGGGTTAAGGTGGCTTTCTTATATGCTATTGCTATTGCCAGCTCAATCATCCCCCAAGGGCTACCGGCAGAGATTAACACTGCCCTGGCCCGGGCTGCTAGCAAACTTGCCAAAGCCCGGGCGCTAGTCAAGAAATTATCTTCAGTCGAGACGCTGGGAGCGACCACTGTCATCTGTACCGACAAGACCGGCACGCTTACAAAAAATCAGATGACCGTAGAGCGTTTTCTGATTGCGCATGCGGCTTTTGTAGTCAATGGGACCGGTTACGAGCCGGTAGGAACTATCAAGAACCAGGCCGGTAAGCTGCTTGGCGCAAAGGAGTTGGATGATTTGTCACTGTTTTTTGCTTGCGGAGCCATGGCCAGCAACGCGCATATCAATCCGCCCGATAAGGAGCACGCTGTCTGGTATACCATAGGTGATCCGACCGAAGGGGCGTTGCTCAGTCTTGCCCAAAAGGCCAAACTCGATACTAGCGTGCTGGATGAAAAATATCCCGAGTTGAAAGAGTTCGCCTTTGACTCGGCGCGGAAGCGTATGAGCTCAATCCGCCGATACGGTGCACATAATCAGTTTTACGTGTTCGTGAAAGGAGCGCCGGAAAGCATCCTGCACCGCTGTAATGATATCTGGGCAGGCGGACATGTCCGCAAAATGACCCAGAAGGACCGTGACAAGATTGATAATGAGAACCACGCTTGGGCGACTGAAGCGTCGCGCAACCTCGGTTATGCGTTCAAGACCCTGCCGAAGGGGACCAATCTGAAGCGGCTATCCATGGATGATGCCGAATCAGGATTGACCTGGCTGGGAATGGTCGGCATGGTCGACCCATTGCGGGAGGAAGTGCCGGCAGCCATGGCGGCCGCTCACCGGGCGCATATTAACGTGTGTATCGTGACCGGCGATTATGCCGTGACGGCCGAAGCCATCGCTCGCAAGGCCGGGCTCACCAAAAAAGACCAGGACATAATCGTGGTCAGCGGCGAGGAGCTCAGGCAGCTTGATGATGCCCGCTTATTACATCTGGCCAGCCGTGGCGGGGTCATATTCAGCCGGGTCAGCCCGGAAGATAAATTGCGTATCGTCGATCTGGTAAAAGCCAATCATAAGGTTGTGGCTGTGACCGGTGACGGTATTAATGACGCGCCGGCTCTGAAACGGGCTGACATTGGCGTCGCCATGGGCAAGACCGGCACTGATGTGGCCAAGCAATCAGCCGAAATCATTTTGCTCGACGATAGTTTCTCGACCCTGATACATGCCATCCAGCAAGGACGGGTAATCTTCCAGAACATCAAGAAAGCCACGCTCAGCTGCTTTACCAGTAACGCTGCCGAATTGGTGGTGAATCTGGTCAGCCTGGGCGCCTTGGCCTTGTTCCATGTGCCTTTGGCGCTCAGTGTCATGGAAATCCTGGCTATCGATATGATTGCTGAGCTCTTCCCCATCGCGGCCTTGGGCTGGGACCAGGCGGATGGCGAACTTATGGGAGACCGCCCGCGCAGTACCAGCGAACATATCTTGAATACATCCAGCATACTTGACTTGCTCTGGTGCGGTCTGCTGATAGGCGGCTTGGCATTCATTAATTTCACCCTGTTCTTCAGCAGGCATGGCGTATCAGCCGTCCATGCCAGCAACGGGCATCCGTTGCTGTATGCCAAAGCTACCGCGCTGACGTATCTCACTATCGTTCTTTGCCAATTATTAAATATTCTGCAGCGGCGGTCGCGGCAAGGCCTATTCACCCGCTACCAATTCCACAACCGTGCGCTGGCTATCGCTATGACACTTTCTTTGTTCTGCGTGTTCAATATCATCTATAACCCATGGATAAACGTCTATTTCGGAGCCGGTCCCCTATCGGCAATCGATTGGCTGTACGCACTGGGTGCTGCTGGGTTATTTATAACTATCCGGGAAGTGCAACGCCATGCCAACACCCATCATTCCCGGGAAGCAGTCCTGGAGCTGTTGCGCCAAAACTAGGGACTGACTCGTGTCTCGGTTATCACGATGTCCAGTGCCTTGTCGTGAGGTTCGACCGGCAGTCGTCCTACATTGCCAAGTTCAAATGATAAGCCGATTTTCTGGGCCCGCGGCTGTTCTGCTAACAAACGGTCATAATAACCGCCGCCGTAGCCCAAGCGGTGTTTACGCTCATCAAAGCCCAGCATCGGGACGATGATGACATCAAATCCGGCCGCCTTGGTATGCTCCAGTTCAAAACCAGGGTGCACCCTCAGCAATTTCCCGTCTTTTTTTGCGGTATAGATAGCAATCTGCGGATAGTTTCGCCACGCGAACTCAAACAACGGCCGCGTATCAACTTCTTTTGCGTCAATCAGCGGCACATAACAGTGCAATGCCCCGATATGAGGCCAGTCAACCAGCTCTTTGAGCTGCTCAAGTATGACCTGGCTTTTTTGTTTCACATCGCCGGCGCTGAGATGTTGCCGTGCGGCTTGCAGCTGGGCGCGTAACTGCGCTTTAGAGTACAACGGCCAATTTCTCCGCGGCTATCGTTTTGAAGGCCTCAATGTCGTTGCCGTTGTTTTCCAAAAATATATCGGAAATCGCTTTGACGCCATCAAGGTCAAGCGTCGCCTCGTCGCCTGATTGCTGGCTTTCAGCCTTTTCCTCCGCCAAGAATTCCTGGAATGTCTTGTTGTCTTCCGCGCTGCGGGCCCTGCTTTTTATCCGTCCGTAACGTACTTTCGGGTCGGCATCTACCCAGACTAATTTGCCCCCTAATTCATGGACACGTCTTGCCTCGCCGACGTTTCTCATAGGGATTGCCACTACGCCTTTGTATTTGCCAGGCGTCTCATCAAAGAGTGCTACCGACCTGTCGACCAATACGCCAAGTCCGGATTCGCGCCGCCACTCTGCGCTTATCATCCGCAAAACTTCGCGCTCCACCGGCAGGCCCCTTTTCTTGGCTTCTTCGCGCAGGAAATCAGAGACTGACACGAACAAGAACCCGTACCGTTCAGCCAGCATGACACCCACGCTGTCCTTACCGGCCCCGTTCGTCCCGCCGACTCCGATTATTTTCATATGTCCATTGTATCGTAAAAGGCTTAGCGCACT
>DATIHP010000081.1:0-3395 GCA_035480495.1 Saccharimonadales bacterium (SeqCode) | reverse complement strand
CACCACGGCTCCGACCGCAAAAGCCTGGCCATGCAGTCCGTTGGTCTCCAGGTCAAAACTTAGCAGCTTGGACTTGTCGTGTAGAGCCGGCGTCTTAGGCAGCTTTATAACGGCCATTATTCAACCGGGTTATCTTTAGCCACTTGACTGCCTATCCCAAAAGCGGCACCCAGCAAGGCAATCACACCGCCGGCGATGGCACTGGCGATAAAGAATACGATTATCCCTAGGATTATCAACACTATGGCGACCATTACCGCTTGGCTGCGGAATTTGGACGGCGAGGGATCTTCCAGTCTGTCCGGCATGGTCTTATTGTACTACTTGGCAAACTCAATCGCCCTTGTCTCGCGGATGACGTTTACCTTAATAGTACCCGGGTACTGCATGGTGCTCTCTATCTTGGTGGCGATGTCACGGGCCAGCTTGATGGCACTGAGGTCATCTATCTGGTTGGGGCGCACGAAGATGCGGACTTCCCGACCGGCGCTGATGGCATATGATTTTTCAATTCCGTCAAAGCTGTTGGCAACGTTTTCCAGGTCTTTCATACGCTCCGCGAAATTCTCGGCGCTGATATTGCGGGCACCGGGGCGGGAAGCGCTGATGGCGTCAACCACGCGGACAATCAGGGCTTCGGTGGTGGTAGCTTCGACATCGTCGTGATGCTGTTCGGCTGCCAGTGCTACTTCCTCAGGCGCGCCATATTTACGCAGCATCTCGCCGCTGATATGGTGGTGCTTGCCTTCCATCTTATGGGTCAGCGCTTTGCCAAGGTCGTGTACTAGGGCGGCGTATTTAGCGGTCTTGACATTGGCCCCTACCTCTTCGGCGATAATACCGGCGATATGGGCCATCTCAGTGCTGTGCTTAAGCACGTTCTGGCCATAGCTGGTGCGGTATTTCAGCTCACCGAGCAGTTCCAAAACTTCCTTCGGGATACCGATGATACCGACTTCGCGCGCAGCATCTTCACCGGCCCTGATGACGTCTTTCTGGACATTCTTCTGAGCCTTTTCAACGATTTCTTCAATCCGGCCCGGATGTACACGGCCGTCTTTGAGTAACATCTCCAAAGCTTGGCGGGCGACTTCGCGCCGGACAGGATCAAAACTGCTTAGCACGATATAACCGGGCGTATCATCCACCATGATATCCACGCCGGTAGCACGCTGCAGGGCCTGGATGTTGCGGCCTTCTTTGCCGATGATACGCCCTTTCATCTCTTCGTCTTCCAATTTGACGGAACTGATTGTGCGTTCGGCCGTAACTTCGCTGGCCATGCGTTCCATCGCGCCCACCAGAATGGCTCCGGCCTTTTCTTCGGCCTGTTCCTTAGCTTCATTCTGCAGTTTTGATATCAAACCGACCAAGTCGTTGCGGACGTCGCGCTCGGTCATTTGCATGAGCTTGTCGGCAGCATCAGTTTTGGTGAGCTTGGCAATCTTTTCCAACTTCTCCTGTTGCTTGCCGCGTATATCACGGATCTCATTCTTAAGCGCCTCGACTTCGTCCTCGCCCTTGCGTAAACCTTCAGAGCGCTTGTCCAAGTCATCCAACTTTTTGTCAAGCGTTTCCTCGCGGGCAAGCAGGCGCTGCTCGATGTCTTTGATTTCCTTACGGCGGGTCTGTTCGTCTTTGCGGGATTCTTCCCCTGCCCGTAGGGCTTCTTCACGCGCCTCCTCAATCAGTTTACTGGCCTCTTTCTTGGCTTTGGCCAGATCCTTACTGGCGCGTTCCTCGGCGCTGCCTATCTTTTTCTTGGTTACGACGGTATTGGCACCAAAACCGACACCAATACCAGCAAGTGCCAGCACAATAGTTAGTGGACCCATGGTTTTTTCCTTCCTAGCCTGCAGACCGACGTATCCGGGCAGTCACTATCACTTCATTAGCCCTTGTTGCGTAGTCTGAAACGAACCATATTAAAATTTAACCTAAGAACTCCAGGATTTGCTCCCAAAAATGGCGGTAATCCTATGGTAATGATACTCGTTTAGGCTGCCGGTGACAATGTTTTTGGCGGGTTCCGGCTTTATTTACGAGGGGCTGTAGTATGGACCGGTGCGCCATAGTCCGGTATTACCCGTGTATCCGTCTGACCGTTCATGATAGCCTGACTGCCACGACTTATCCAGTCAGGACCGCCTCTGCTTACGATTGGTAGCTTGAGGCCAGCGGCCAGCGCATTGGCCGTGCTTATGCCGATGCGCAGACCTGTGAAGCTACCAGGCCCCTGGTAAACTATGACGCCTTGAAGTTGCTGCCAATCCAGGTGGTTAGTGTCCAGCATTTTTTTTATCTTCAGGTGAAGAGTCCCGGCTAGCTGACGGTGGGCTTGCCATGCCTCATGGGCAATTTGTTTGTCGCTATCATACAAGCCGATTTCAGCCTCCGGTTTATCGGTGCGTAAGCATAAAATAATCATTCTGCCACCAAATATGCCAGTTTGTCCGGATAACTACAGGTAAGTTCCCGGCTGTCGTCAGAAATCTTGTGCAAGCTTATGGTCATGCGCTTTGCGGAAAGAATGTGCCGAAGTACGCTACCCCATTCAATGATTATCACAGCTTCAGGATCTTCCAGGACACCATGTAGTTCGTGCTCCATAAGACCGGGTTCTTTTAACCGGTAGAAATCAAAGTGATAAATCTGGAATTTCGGTGTCTTATAAACATTGCTTAGGGTAAAGGTCGGGCTGCTCACTAAATCCGTGCTGCCGGCGCCGCGGACGATGCCGCGTGCAAGCGTCGTCTTGCCGCCGCCTAGGTCGCTTATAAGTTCAATGATTTCGCCGCCTCTAAGGTTCTGTCCGAGCTTCCCGCCGAACTGCTCGGTAGCGGCGGAATCGATGCAAACGGTTGATAACATCATAACGGTACTCATATGCAGCATATAGTAGCGTGATGGCACCCACGCCGGCAAGTATACCCGGATGGATGGACGTTGGGGTGGTGGCCGGATCTTCATAGACCTGACGTTCCGCCGCAGCGGTTGCAGGTTTTGCGGTCTTAGCGGCAGCGACTTTTGCAGCGGTCGTCTTAGGCGTTGTCGTTTTGGCAGTGCTTGTTTTGGCGTTAGCGGCCGTCTTCTTTGTTGCCACCGGCTTCGTGGCCGCTACTTTTAGGATAGGCAGTGTCAGTAAGTTGGCAGCACCTGGGGTCGGTGTGGTCGTCCACTGCCAGGCACCGTTTACAAACGCCCACGCATCGCCATCGTCCGCACTGTCGTAGGCATCGGTCTGGGCTACTATCGTACCGGCCGGATCAAGCAGTCTTGCTTGACCGCTGGAATTAGAGAGGACATCGCCCGTCTCACTTACATAAAACGCTTTATATTCGTGTGCCCCTAAACTGACAGCCGGAAAAGTATAGCTGTAGCTGGAGTTCATACCC